>JADMJD010000240.1 GCA_018780805.1 Rubrivivax sp.
GCGCCGCGCCGCTGTACGCCCGCGTGACCGAGATCACCGGCAAGACCGCGGTGCTGAAGACGCTGCGCGACTACACCCACGCGAAGAACGCGGTCTGGGGCGTGACGGCGCGCAACCGCGAGCAGAACTTTGCGCTCAACCTGCTGATGGACCCGGAGTGCGACTTCATCACGCTGGCCGGCAGCGCCGGCACCGGCAAGACGCTGATGACACTCGCCGCCGGCCTGAGCCAGGTGCTGGACGAACGCCGCTACAGCGAGATCATCGTCACCCGCGTCACGGTGCCGGTGGGCGAGGACATCGGTTTCCTGCCCGGCGACGAGCAGGAGAAGATGGGCCCGTGGATGGGTGCGCTGGACGACAACCTCGAGGTGCTGGCGCGCAGCGACAGTGGCGCCGGTGAATGGGGCCGCGCCGCGACGAACGACCTGGTGCGCGCCAAGATCAAGATCAAGAGCCTGAACTTCATGCGCGGGCGCACGTTTCTGAACAAGTTCGTGCTGATCGACGAAGCACAGAACCTGACGCCCAAGCAGATGAAGACGCTGATCACACGCGCCGGCCCGGGCACCAAGATCGTCTGCCTGGGCAACCTGGCGCAGATCGACACGCCTTACCTGACCGAAGGCAGCTCGGGCCTGACCTTCGCAGTGGACCGCTTCAAGGGCTGGCCGCATGGCGGCCACGTGACGCTGGCACGTGGCGAACGTTCACGCTTGGCGGACTACGCCAACGACGTGCTGTAGAGCGGACTACAGCGCGTCCTGCACGCGAAGAAAGCTCGCGAATCGCGGCAGGCCGCTGGCCGTGCGGCCGCGGTAGCTGTACGTGACCACGCTGCCCACGGGCGGCGGTGTGTCGCGCTGCGCGTCGCTGAAGCCCGTGCCGATGCGCAGCACCCGCCCGTCGGGCAGTTGCACCCGCAACGCGCCCAGTCGTCCGGCATGCCGGCCCTGGCCGGGCTCGTGCGCCAGCACCAGCGCTTCCGCGTCGTGCACCGCCTTCAGCTTGCGCAACGCGGGCTGCCGACCGGGCAGCCACAGCGCGTCGGCCCGGTGCAGCATCAGCCCTTCCCCACCGGCGCGCAACACGGCGTCCAGCCGGCGCTGCAGGGCGCCAGCATCCGGCAGCGTCTGCTGCGGCACCGCAGCCAGGAAGGGGGCGGCGCCCTGCAGCAAGGCGGTCAGGCGATGGGCGCGTTCGACAAAAGGGCCCGCGGTGCCGGGCTGGTCGAAGACCTCGTAGCGCAGCGCGCGCCACTCGCTGTGCTGCGGCTGCTCGCGGCGCACCGCGGCCGAGGCTGCGTCGAAGCGGCCGCGGCCGGCCCAGAGCTCGCCGTCCAGCGGTGCCGTTGGCAACGCGGCCAGGAACCAGGCCGGTGCGGCGATCAAGCGCCCGCTGCGAAAGCGCAAGCGTGCGCCGTCCCACAGCGCGCGCACGCCGTCGAGTTTTTCGCTGGCCAGCCAGCCCTGTGGGTCGCTGCCGGGCTCGGCGTCCATCGCCAGTTGCGGGCCGGGCGCAGGCAAAGCCCAGGCAGACGGTGCCAGCAGCCCCAGGCCGGCGGTGAGAACGAGGCGTCGTGTGGTGTGCATGGCCACCACTGTGCCGGCGGGTGCGCGCGCGCACCATCGCCCCGGCGGTGTCCCCCGGCCGGGGGGCACGCGCTGATCAGCCGGCGACCAGGTCCTTCACCTGCTGCAGCGCCGTCGGGTCCTCGATGGTGGTCAGGTCACCCGGGTCGCGGCCTTCGCAGACGGCCTGGATCGCGCGCCGCAGCAGCTTGCCCGAACGGGTCTTGGGCAGCACGGTGACATACCGCACCCGCGCCGGCCGCGCCACGGCGCCGAGCTGGCTGTCCACCACTTTCATCATCTCGCCTTCGAGTTTCAGCGCATCGGCCGGCGCGGCGGCCAGCGACGGGTCCTTCAGCACCACGAAGGCCATCGCGACCTGGCCCTTCAAGGCATCGGCCACGCCCACCACGGCGACCTCGGCCACGTTGGGGTGGCTGGACAGGCTCTCTTCGATCTCGCGTGTGCCCAGGCGGTGGCCAGCGACGTTGATCACGTCGTCGGTGCGGCCCAGGATGAAGATGTAGCCGTCTTCATCCCGGATGCCCCAGTCGAAGGTGCTGTAGATCTGGCGGCCGGGGATGCTGCTCCAGTAGGTCTTCACAAAACGTGCGTCGTCGCGCCAGACGGTCTGCATGCAACCCGGCGGCAGCGGGCCTTCGATGGCCACGACACCCTTCTGGTTCGGGCCTGTCAGTTCTTCACCGGTGTTCTCGTCGATCAGCTTGACGTCGTAACCGTAGACCGCCTTGCCCGGCGAGCCGAACTTGCTCTTGGCCGGCTCGATGCCGTTGCACAGGCTCAGGATGGGCCAGCCGGTTTCCGTCTGCCAGTAGTTGTCGATGATGGGCCGGCCCAGGGCCTCGGAGATCCAGCTTGCGGTGGGTTCGTCCAGCGGTTCACCGGCCAGGAACAGCGCCTTCAAGCTGGACAGGTCGTGTTTTTTCAGCGCCGCCGGGTCCTGCTTCTTCAACACCCGCACCGCGGTGGGCGCGCTGAACATCGACGTGACCTTGTATTTCTCGACCAGGCTCCACCAGATGGCGGCATCGGGCCGCGTGGGCAGGCCTTCGTAGAGGATGGTCGCCATGCCGGCGATCAGCGGGCCGTAGACGATGTAGCTGTGGCCCACGACCCAGCCGATGTCGCTGGTGCTGAAGTAGGTCTCGCCCGGCTGGCCCATGAAGATGTGTTTCATGCTCGCGGCCAGCGCCACGGCATAGCCACCGGTGTCGCGCTGCACGCCCTTGGGTTTGCCGGTGGTGCCGCTGGTGTAGAGCGTGTAGCTGGGGTGCGTGGCGTCCAGCCAGGTGCAGGGCACCTGGGCGTCCAGGTGCTGCTTGCGCAGCGCAGCGTAGTCGTTGTCACGGCCGGCGGTCATCGGCATCTCAGCCAGGCCGCGGTTGACCATCAGCACCTGCGCAGGCTGGTGCGTGGCCAGACGGATGGCTTCATCGAGCAGGCCCTTGTAGGGCACGACCTTGCCGCCGCGGCTGCCGGCGTCGGCGCTGACGATCACGGTGGGCTCGGCATCGTCGATGCGGCTGGCCAGGCTGTGGCTGGCAAAACCGCCGAAGACCACCGAGTGGATGGCGCCGATGCGCGCGCAGGCCAGCATCGCAAACACCGCCTCGGGGATCATCGGCATGTAGACCAGCACCCGGTCGCCGGTTTTCACGCCCAGGCCCAGCAGGATGGCGGCCATGCGCTGTACCTCGGCCTGCAGCGCGCTGAAGCTGTAGACGACCTCCTGATCGGTTTCGGTCGAGACCCAGATCAGCGCGTTGCGCTCGGGGTGCGTGGCCGCGTGCCGGTCCACCGCGTTGTGGCACAGGTTGGTGGTGCCGCCGACAAACCAGCGCGCAAACGGCGGCTGGCTGTGGTCGCAGACCTGGCTGAAGGGCTGTTGCCAATCGATCAGCGTGGCCTGCTCGGTCCAGAAGGCCTCGCGCTCATCGATGGAACGGCGGTAGAAGTTTTCATAGTTCATGGTCTTGTCTCCTGGCCGGGCGCATTCTCCGCGCGCCGCTTGCAGGCCCCTGACAGATCTACAGGCGCACGACGTAACGCCCGCGCACCTGACCGGCCATGATGCGCTCGGCCGCAGCAGGTGCTTCAGCCAGGCCGATCTCGGTCACCATGATCTCCAGCAGGGCCGGGTCCAGGTCTTTCGCCAGCCGGTCCCAGGCCTGCTGGCGCAGGGCCAAAGGTGCCATCACGCTGTCGATGCCGGCCAGCGTGACGTTGCGCAGGATGAAGGGCGCGACCGATCCGGGCAGGTCCATGCCTTGTGCCAGGCCGCAGGCGGCGACCACGCCGCCATAACGGGTCTGCGCCAACGCATTGGCCAGCGTGTGGCTGCCGAGTGCATCCACCACGCCGGCCCAACGTTCCTTCTGCAGCGGTTTGCCGGCAGCGGCGAATTCAGCACGGTCGATCACGGTTGTGGCACCCAGGGTCTGCAGGTAGGCCGCTTCCTGCGGTTTGCCGCTGGCCGCCACCACGCGGTGGCCCAGGCGCGCCAACAAGGCGATGGCCACGCTGCCCACACCACCAGAGGCGCCGGTGACCAGCACCTCGCCATCCCCGGGCTGCAGGCCGTGGCGCTCCAGCGCCAGCACACACAACATCGCGGTGTAACCCGCGGTGCCGATGGCCATGGCCTGGCGCGTGCTGAAGGCGCCGGGCAGCTTCACCAGCCAGTCGCCCTTCAGCCGCGCGCGCTGCGCCAGGCAGCCCCAATGTGTTTCGCCCACGCCCCAGCCGTTGTGCACGAAGCGGTCGCCCGCGGCCCAGTCCGGGTGCTCGCTGGCCAGCACGGTGCCGGCACCGTCGATGCCCGGCACCATGGGCCAGACGCGCACCACGGGCGAACGGTTCGTCAGCGCCAGCGCGTCCTTGTAGTTCAGCGTGGACCACTCAGGCTGGACCAGCACCGCACCGTTGGGCACGGCGGGCAGACGGTCCTCTTCCAGCGTGCTCAAGGTGGCCGAGAAACCGGTCTCGGACTTTTGCAGCAACAGCGCGTCGAACATCTTGTCTCCGATCTGAATTGACACCCCGGGGGTGTGCACCTATTCTGCCGCCGCCATGCACCACCGCGTCCGCCGCCCGCTGCTCGCCCTCCTGCTGTTCGGGGCGAGTTGCGCCTGGCCGGCGCTGGCCGCACCACCGGATGCCGGCAGCGACCCAGTGCTGACGCTGCTGCAAGAGCGTGGCCTGCTGCCCAGCGAGGTCTCCCAGCCTGGCCTGCTGCGCGAGATCCGCGACATCGGCGACCGGGCGTCGGATCTTGTCATCTCGGCGATGAACTTCATCGGCGTGCGCTACCGGCGCGGCGGCAACTCGGCCGACGAAGGTTTTGATTGCAGCGGGTTCACACGCCACATCTTCCAGGACGCCTTGGGCCTGGTGCTGCCGCGCCGCGCCGACGAACAGGCCCACGCCAACGGCGTGCACAGCATCGCCCGCAGCGAGCTGCGCCCGGGTGACCTGGTGTTCTTCAACACCCTGAAGCGCACCTTCTCGCACGTCGGCATCTACGTGGGGGAAGGCAAGTTCATCCACTCGCCACGCGCCGGGGGCCAGGTGCGGCTGGAAGACATGCAGCAGCGCTACTGGGACCGCCGCTTCACCGGCGCCCGGCGCGTGGACGCCCTGGCAGCGCTGGGCCACGCCCCCGAGACCACCACGCCCTGACGTGTCCCTGCCCACGAGGGGCCGGGCCGGGACGGGGCAGAATGCGTCGATGGACGACCCCCAAGCTCACTTCGTTTGCCGCCCCACGCGGGGGTGCTCAGCGCCCTTGAGGCGGCCCGGCGGTCGCTGAAATGGGCGACAACGTCATTCCACTGGCCGACCTGCGCTACCTGGCCCCCGTGCCGGTGGTGCCGACCGATGCGGCAGCACCCTCGGGCCTGCTGGCCGACCTGCGCGGCCGCCCGTTGCGCGACCTGCGCATCTCGGTCACCGACCGCTGCAACTTCCGCTGCAGCTACTGCATGCCGAAGGAAGTCTTCGACCGGGACTACCAGTTCCTGCCGCAGAGCTCGCTGCTCAGCTTCGAGGAGATCACCCGCGCAGCGCGCCTGTTTGCCGCCCATGGCGTGCAGAAGCTGCGCCTGACCGGCGGCGAGCCGCTGCTGCGCAAACACCTGGAGCGCCTGATCGAGATGCTGGCCGCGCTGCGCACGCCCGACGGTGTGCCGTTGGACCTGACGCTCACCACCAACGGCTCGCTGCTCACCCGCAAGGCACAGGCCCTGGCCAACGCCGGCCTGCAACGCATCACCGTCAGCCTGGACGCGCTGGACGATGCGATCTTCCGCCGCATGAACGACGTCGACTTCCCGGTGGCCGACGTGCTGGCGGGCATCGACGCGGCGCTGGCCGCCGGCCTGCGCTCGGTCAAGGTGAACATGGTCGTCAAACGCGGCACCAACGAACAGGAGGTGCTGCCGATGGCACGCCACTTCCGGGACCGTTACGGCCCGGCGGTCACGTTGCGTTTCATCGAGTTCATGGACGTCGGTGCCACCAACGGCTGGCGCATGGACGAGGTCTTGCCCTCGGCCGAACTGCAGCGCCGCATCCACGAAGTGTTCGCGCTGGCACCTCTGCAGGCAGCCCAGCCGGGCGAAACCGCCGAGCGTTGGCGCTACCAGGACGGGCGCGGCGAGATCGGCCTGATCTCCAGCGTCACCCAGCCCTTCTGCGGTGACTGCAACCGCGCGCGCCTGTCCACCGAGGGCAAGCTCTACCTGTGCCTGTTTGCATCGCGCGGGCACGATCTGCGTGCCCTGCTGAGGGGCCAGGGGCCGGACGGGCATGCCTGGACGGACGCTGAGATCGCCGCCGCCCTGGGTCTGATCTGGGCCCAGCGTGACGACCGTTATTCCGAGCTGCGCAGCGCCGGCACCCTGCCGGCGGGCGAACGCCGGGTTGAAATGCACTACATCGGAGGCTGATGGACACCTCGCTCTTCCAGATGCTGGCGCGCGCTGATGGCGCGCACGTGGCCATCACCGCCCCAGGCCGCGCGCCGCTGACCCACGCCGCCTTGATGGCCCTGGTGCAGCGCACCGTCGCCACGTTGAACGCACTCGGCGCCGGCCGCAATGACCGCGTGGCCATCGTGCTGCCCAACGGGCCGGAGATGGCCACCTGTTTCCTGGCCGGCGCCTGTGGTGTGGCCACCGCACCGCTGAACCCCGCCTACCGGGCCGACGAGTTCCAGTTCTACCTGTCGGACCTGAACGCGAAGCTGCTGATCGTCGAGCAGGGCAGCACATCGCCTGCGGTCGACGTGGCGCGGCAGCTCGGTGTGCGCCTGGTGGCGCTGATCCCAGGGGAAGCGGCCGGCGACTTCACGCTGCAGGCGATGGACGACACCGCTGCCATGCCCGCCGCCGCCGTCGGCCTGGCACAGCCGGACGACGTGAGCATGGTCCTGCACACCTCGGGCACCACCTCGCGGCCCAAGATCGTGCCGCTGTCGCAGGCCAACCTGTGTGCGTCGGCCACGCACATTGCGCGCACGCTGCAGTTCACGGCCGAGGACCGGGGCCTGAACATCATGCCGCTGTTCCACATCCACGGCCTGATCGCCGGCGTGCTGGCGCCGCTGGCCGCAGGCTCGCAGGTGTTCTGCACGCCCGGCTTCAACGCGCTGAAGTTCTTCGGCTGGATGGACGAGGCCCGGCCGACCTGGTACACGGCGGTGCCCACGATGCACCAGACCATCCTGTCGCGCGCGGCCAAAAACGCCGACGTGATCGCGCGCCACCCGCTGCGTTTCATCCGCTCGTCGTCCAGCTCGATGCCGCCGCAGGTGATCGCGGAAATGGAGCAGGTCTTCGGCACCGCGCTGATCGAGTCCTACGGCATGACCGAGGCCACGCACCAGATGGCGTCCAACCCGCTGCCGCCGGCGGTGCGCAAACCCGGCACGGTGGGGGTGGCCGCCGGGCCCGAAGTGGCCATCATGTCCGCCGACGGTGACCTGCTGCCGCGCGGCGGCACCGGCGAGATCGTGATCCGCGGCCCGAACGTGACCCGCGGCTACGAAAACAATGACAAGGCGAATGCCGAGGGCTTCAGCGGCGGCTGGTTCCGCACCGGCGACCAGGGGGTGATGGACGCCGACGGCTACGTCAGCATCACCGGCAGGCTGAAGGAGATCATCAACCGCGGCGGCGAGAAGATCAGCCCGCGCGAGGTGGACGAGGTGCTGATGGACCACCCGGCCGTGGCCCAGGTGGTGTGTTTTGGCATGCCGCACAACAAGCTGGGCGAGGAGGTGGCCGCGGCCGTGGTGCTGCGCGAAGGTCTGGCGGCCACTGAACGTGAACTGCAGGACTTCGTCGGCACGCGGCTGGCCGACTTCAAGGTGCCGAAGAAGATCCTGCTGCTCGACGAGATCCCCAAGGGCGCGACCGGCAAGCTGCAGCGCATCGGCCTGGCGGCCAAGCTCGGCCTGGGCTGATCCGCATGAAGATCGCGATCGTCGGCGCCGGCGCCATCGGCGGCCTGCTGGGCACACGGCTGGCGCTGGCCGGCCAGCAGGTCACGTTCATCGCCCGCGGGCGCAACCTGGCCGCGATCCGCAGCCAGGGTTTCCGGCTGCAGCAGGACGGTGCGGCGGACCTGCATGCGCCCGATGTGCAGGTCTTCGAAGACTGCGCCGAGGCCGGCCCGCAGGACGCGGTGCTGATCACCGTTAAGGCCCACCAGGTGCGCGATCTGCTGCCCGGGCTGCGCGGCCTGTTCGGCCCACAGACCGCGGTGGTGACGCTGATCAACGGCGTGCCCTGGTGGTACTTCCACCGCCTGGCCGGCCCCTTCGAAGGCCGCCAGCTGCAGACCCTGGACCCGGACGGCCAACTGGCCGCACAGATCGAACCAGTGCGCCTGATCGGCGGCATCGTCTACCCCGCGGCCGAACTGGTGGCGCCGGGTGTGGTGAAGCTGATCGAAGGCAACCGCTTCACGCTGGGCGAACCCGACGGCAGCCGCAGCCCCCGTGTCGAGGCACTGGCCCAGGCTTTCATGGCGGCCGGCTTCAAGGCGCCGGTGTCGCGCGACATCCGCAGCGAGTTGTGGGTCAAGCTCTGGGGCAACCTGAGCTTCAACCCGCTGTCTGCGCTGACACACGCGACGCTGGAAGAGATCTGCCGCTTCCCGCCGACGCGTGCGTTGGCGGGCCGCATGATGGCCGAGGCGCAGGCGGTGGGCGAAGCGCTGGGTGTGGTCTTCAAGATCCCGCTCGAACAACGCATCGCCGGCGCCGAAGCCGTGGGGGCGCACAAAACCTCGATGCTGCAGGACGTGGAAAACGGCCGCGCGCTGGAACTGGCAGCGCTGGTGGGCGCAGTGATCGAGCTGGGCCAGATCACCAACACACCCACGCCCACCATCGAGGCCGTGCACGCCACCACCGCGCTGCTGGCACAGACGCTGGCGCAGCGCGGCGGCCGGCTGGCCGTGCAGCCGCTCTGAGCCACTCTCTGAGCGCCGCCTGACGGAACTCAGTGCGCCGGGGCCACCGCCTCGGGCACCTCGGCGGTCGTGATCTCACCCGGGATGCGCCGCCGAGCCAGCAGCGTGTACACCGTCGGCACGACGAAGATCGTCAGCAGCGTGCCCAGCGACATGCCGCCCACGATGACCCAGCCGATCTGCTGCCGGCTCTCGGCGCCGGCGCCGCTGGCCAGCGCCAGCGGCAGCGCACCCAGCACCATCGCGCCGGTGGTCATCAGGATGGGGCGCAGCCGCATGCTGGCGGCCTCCAGCACGGCGTCGTGCACCGAGCGGCCCTGCTGGCGCAGCTGGTTGCTGAACTCCACGATCAGGATGCCGTGTTTGCTGATCAGCCCCACCAGCGTGATCAGGCCGATCTGCGAGTACACGTTCAGCGTGCCGCCAAAGAGCTTGAGCGCCAGCAGCGCGCCCACCATGGTCAGCGGCACGGCGATCAGGATCACGAAGGGGTCGATGAAACTCTCGAACTGCGCCGCCAGCACCAGGAAGATGAACAGCAGCGCCAGCACGAAGACCAGGCCCAGCGCGCCGGACGACGACTTGAACTCGCGGCTGACGCCGTTGAGCTCGGTCACATAGCCCGCTGGCAGCACGCGGGCCGCGGTCTCGTCCATGAAGGCCAGCGCCTCGCCGAGCGAATAACCCGGCGCCAGGTTGGCCGTGATGGTGACCGAGCGCCGTTGGTTGAAGTGGTTCAGTTCGCGCGGGCTCACCGCCTCGCGCACCTTCACCAACGAGCCCAGCGGCACCATGGCGTCGTTGCGGCCCCGCACGAACAGGCGTTCGATGTCCTCTGGCGTGGTGCGGCCGCGCACCTCCGTCTGCACGATCACGTCGTACTGGTCGGCATCGCGTTTGTACCGGGTCACGGCGCGGCCGCCCAGCATGGTCTCCACCGTGCGCGCCACCGCGTCTACGCTGACGCCCATGTCGGCGGCGCGGTTGCGGTCCACCTCCATGAAGATCTCGGGTTTGTTCAGCTGCAGGTCGATGTCGGGCTGCACGATGCCGGGGTTCTTGCCCATCTCGGCCAGCATCTGCTGCGCCACCTGGGCCAGGTTGGCGTAGCTGTCGCTGGTCTGCACCACGTACTCCAGCGGCCGCGAGCGGAAACCCTGGCCCAGGCTGGGCGGTGTGATCGGGAAGGCGCTCACGCCCGGCAACGCGCCCATTTTGGGCAGCAGGTCGCGCGCCAGTTCCTGTGTGCTGCGGCTGCGCTCGGACCAGTCGGTGGTGCGGAACAGCGCCGTGCCCTGCGACACCTGGCCACCGCCCATGAACATGAAGCGGCGGTCGAACTCGGGGTACTGCGCGCCGATGGCGTCGATGGCGTCGAGGTAACGCGCGGTGAAGTCCAGCGTGGCACCGTCGGGGGCGCGCACCGGCATGATGATCACACCGCGGTCCTCCATCGGCGCCAGCTCGGCCTTGGTGGTGGTGTACAGCCACCACGAAGCACCGGCGCACACCGCCATCACCAGCAGCACCACCCAGCGCTGCTGCAGCACGCCGCCCAGCAAACTGCGGTAGCCATTCGTCAGGCCCACCAGCACCGATTCCATGAAGCGGTCGAAGCGGTTCGGCGCCGGGTTGTGGCGCAGCAGCTTGCTGCACATCATCGGCGTCAGCGTCAGCGCGACAAAACCCGAGACCACCACGGCACCGGCCAGCGTCAGCGCAAATTCTCCAAACAGCCGCCCGGTGCGGCCGGGGGTGAAGGCCAGCGGCGCAAACACCGCGGCCAGGGTCAGCGTCATCGCCACCACCGCAAAGCTGATCTCGCGGATGCCCTTCAACGCCGCCTGGAAGGGTGTGAGCCCTTCTTCGATGTGGCGGAAGATGTTTTCCAGCACCACGATGGCGTCGTCCACCACCAGGCCGATGGCCAGCACCAGGGCCAGCAGCGTCAAGGTGTTGATCGTGAAACCAGCGGCGGCAATCAGCGCAAAACTGCCGATCAGGCTGACCGGGATGGTGACCAGCGGGATGATGGAAGCGCGCAGTGTGCGCAGGAACACAAACACCACCAGGGCCACCAGCACCACGGCCTCGGCCACCGTGGTGTAGACGGATTTGATCGACCGGTCGATGAAGACCGAGTTGTCGTTGGCCTGCACCACGGTGATCGACGCCGGCAGGTCGCGCTGGATCTGCGGCATCACGGCGCGCACGCCGGCCGCCACCTCCAGCGGATTGGCCGTGGCATTGCGGATCACACCGGTGGAAATCGACGGCAGCCCGTTCAGCCGCACACGCGAGCGTTCGTTGGCTGCGGCTTCTTGCACCCGCGCCACGTCGCGCAGCCGCACGGTGTAGCCGTTGACGTTGCGCAGCGCGATCTCGCGGAACTGCGGCACGGTGTTGAGGTCGGTGCGCGCGGTGACGTTGAACTCGCGCTGCTGGCTTTCGATGCGGCCGGCCGGCACCTCCAGGTTCTGGCGCCGCAATGCGTCTTCCACGTCCTGCACCGTCAGCCGGTAGGCCGCCATCTTGTCGGCATCCAGCCAGATGCGCATCGCATAGGCGCGGTCACCTCCCACCTGGATGTCGGCCACACCGGGCACGGTCTGCAGGCGCGGTTTGACGATGCGGTTGATCAGGTCCGTCACCTCCAACGGCGACAGCGTTTCGCTGGTGTACGCCAGCCAGATCGTGGGCGTGGCGTCGGCTTCCACCTTGGCGATCACGGGTTCGTCCACCGCGTCGGGCAGCCGGCCGCGCACGCGCGAGACCCGGTCGCGCACATCGGCGGCGGCGTTGTCCGGGTCCTTTTCGAGCTTGAAGCGCACCGTGATCTGGCTCTGCTCGGCGCGCGAGATGGACGTCAGGATGTCCACGCCCTCGATGCCGGCGATGGAGTCTTCCAGCGGTTTGGTGACGGCCGACTCGATGACCTCGGACGACGCGCCGGTGAGCCGGGTGTTGACGGTGACCACGGGCTCGTCGATGCGCGGGTACTCGCGCAGCGTCAGGCGGTCGAAGGACACCAGGCCGACCAGCAGCACCAGCAGCGACAGCACGGTGGCCAGGACCGGGCGGCGGACGGACAGTTCGGACAAGCGCATGGTCGGCTTTCGGCTCAGGCCGCCGGCCGGCTGCCGCTGGCGGCGCCGGAAGCCGGGCGCGCGGGCGCCGGGCCGGCCTTGCCGGCTGCGGCCAGGTCGATCACACGCAGCGGCAGCGCGTCACCGCGCATCAGCCGCGCCTGGCCGGCGGTGACCAGGGTGTCACCTTCTTTCAGGCCTTCCAGCACCTCGGCGCGACCCGGCACACGGATGCCGAGCTTCGCCTCGATGCGCTGCGAGACCTTGCCGGTCGGGCCGTCCACCACCTTGATCAGGTACTGTTTGCCGCCCATCGGCACCAGGGCTTCTTCGGGCACGACCAGCGCGTCGTCGCGCACGGCCAGCACAGTGCGGGCGCGGGCGAACATGCCCGGGCGCAGCACCCCTTCGCGGTTGTCCAGCCGCGCCCGCACCAGCAGCGACCGGCCGTCGGCGTCCACCTGCGCATCCAGTGCCTCGATGCGGGCCTCGAACGTGCGGCCGGGCAGCGCATCCACGGCCACCTGCACCGGCAGGCCGGGCTTCACGCGGGCCAGATCCCGTTCGGGCAGCCGGTACTCCACGAACACCTGCGAGGTGTCCTCCAGGTTGACGAGGTCGGCGCCATCCTTGACGTAATCGCCCAGGTTCACCAGCCGGATGCCGGACTGGCCATCAAACGGCGCCACGATGCGCATGCGCGCCAATTGCGCCTGCGCCAGCGCCACCTGGGCGGCGGCCACCTCCAGGCTGGCGGCGCTCTGGTCCACCGCACTCTGGCTGACGAAGTTCTGCGCCACCAGCTCGCGGTTGCGCTGCAGCTGTGTGCGCGCGATCGAGGCCTGGGCTTCGGCCTGTTGCAGCTGTGCACGCTGCAAGGTGTCGTCCAGCTGCACCAGCAGCTGGCCACGGCGCACCGGCTGGCCTTCGTTGAAGCCGAAGCGGGCGATGCGGCCGCTGACCTCGGGCCGCAGCGTCACGCCCTGGCGCGAACGCAGGCTGCCCACGGCCTCGGTCTGGTCGACCAGGCGCGCACGCTGCACGGTGCCGACTTCCACGGCGACCGGCCCGCCCGGAGCACCCGAGCCACCGGGGCCGGCCGGCCCCCGCGGCGCGCCGGGGCCTGATGGCACGGCGGCACTGCTCGTGGCCGCGGCGCCTTGGGGCGCCTTCTGCACCCACCAGGCCAGCCCACCGGCCACCAGCAGGCCCAGCACCGCCACCAGCGACGTGATCTTCTTGTTCATTCAGTTTCCAGATGAATCCGCCACTGTAGCGGCTGCGCCCTGCCCTTGCCGCGGGCCGGTGCTTGTTCAGCGGCTGCCGGCGTGGTCGGTGACGCCGCGGTTGGCCAGTTGGTCCGCACGTTCATTGCCGGGGTCGCCAGCATGGCCCTTGACCCAGCGCCAATCCACCTGGTGCCGGCCCCGCAAGGCATCCAGCTTCTGCCACAGGTCGACGTTTTTCACCGGCTTGCGGTCGGCCGTGGTCCAGCCACGGGTCTTCCAGCCATGGATCCAGGTCGTGATGCCGTTTTTCACGTAGGCGCTGTCGGTGTGCACCACCACGCGGCTGGGTTGTTTGAGCAGGGCCAGCGCCTCGATCACCGCCGTGAGCTCCATGCGGTTGTTGGTGGTCAGTGCCTCGCCGCCCCACAATTCCTTTTCGTGCACACCGGCCTGCAACCACGCCCCCCAGCCGCCCGGGCCGGGGTTGCCCTTGCAGGCACCGTCGGTGTAAATCACGACTTCACTCATCTGTTCTCCATCTTGTCCAGTTGCCGGCGGCGCTGTGCCACCACGGCCGGTGCCGCATGGCGCCGCTTCAGATCACGTTTGGCCAGGCCGACGAGGCGCATGCCCCGCACACGCTTGACCGCGTTCAAAAAATACACGGCGCCCAGCACCGGCCACCAGCGGTCACCCAGCGGGTCCATCCAGGCGAAGCGCTGCAACCAGCGGTCGCTGCGGCAGGCTGGCCGCCAACAGCCAAAGCTGCCGGCCTCGACCTCGAAGCCCAGCAGGCGCAGCCAGTCGCGCAGCCGCCA
This sequence comes from Rubrivivax sp., assembly GCA_018780805.1. GTDB lineage: Bacteria > Pseudomonadota > Gammaproteobacteria > Burkholderiales > Burkholderiaceae_C > Rubrivivax. The sequence goes on from JADMJD010000240.1 coordinate 14,202, forward strand.
GTAGCCGATGAAATCACCGCCGCGTGGCAGGAACAAGCTCTGCGTGCGGCCGAGGCCGACACGCTGGCGCGCCCGGTCGCCGCGCTGGCGCAGGCCCCACAGGCTGGCCGGGTTGAAGCCGGTGATCAACAAGCGGCCTTCGGGCACCAGCACCCGCTCGACCTCGCGCAAGGTGAGGTGCGGGTCACCCGCCAGCTCCAGCGCATGTGGCATCACCACCAGGTCCAGGCTGGCGTTGGCAAATGGCAGCGCATCAAAATCGGTGTGCAGGTGCACCCGCTGGCCGGGCAGCACGCTGGTGCTGATGTCGTCCCGTGGCGGCGGCGTGGGCCAAGGCTCGGGCATGATCAAGGTGTCGGTGGCCACCCAACGGTGGGGCATGCGGTTGGCCCGCAGGCCATCCAGCTCCGGCAGGCCCAGTTGCAGCGCGTGGAAGCCAAAGGCGTCGGCCACCGCGTGGTCCAGCCGATCCTGTTCCCAGCCGAGCAGGTAACGCCCTGGCGCCGTCTGCAGCCAGGACCCCAACTCTATAATTGATTCGTCCCGCGTCATGAAACTCGCAGCGCTGCCCGCCTTCGCCGACAACTACATCTGGATGCTGCACGACGGCGTGGAAGCCGTCGTGGTCGATCCGGGCGACGAAGGCCCGGTGATCGCCGCGCTCGACGCGATGTCGCTGCAGCTCACGGCCATTCTAGTGACGCACTACCATGCCGACCATGTCGGTGGCGTGGATGCGTTGCGGCCACGGCTGCGCGGGCCCGTGTATGCGCCGGCCGGCGAAACCATCCCCGAGCCCAACCATCCGCTGATGGACGGTGATCAGATCCAGGTCCTCGGCCACCGCTTCCAGGTGATGGACGTGCCGGGCCACACCGCCGGCCACATCGCCTATGTGCAGCAAGACGCTGAAGCGCCGCTGCTGTTCTGTGGCGACACGCTGTTTTCCGGGGGCTGCGGGCGTTTGTTCGAAGGCACACCGGCGCAGATGCACCTGTCCCTGCAGCGCCTGGCCGCGCTGCCCGACAGCACCCAGGTCTGCTGCACCCACGAGTACACCTTGTCCAACCTGCGTTTTGCCGCGGCAGTGGAGCCGCACAATGCGGCATTGCAGGCCTACACGGCCCATTGCCAGGCCGAGCGTGCAGCCGGCCGCCCCACCCTGCCCAGCCGCATCGCGCTGGAGCGACAGATCAACCCCTTCCTGCGCAGCGCCGAAACCACCGTGGTGGACACGGCGCTCGCCCAGGGTGCCTCTGGCCGCAGTGGCCCCGAGGTGTTCGCGGCGCTGCGGCGCTGGAAAGACAACTTCCGATGATGTTTTCCCGATGGGCCGTGTTGGCCGCGGCGCTGCTGCTGGGCGCTTGTGCCACGGTCGCACCGCCACCCGCCGCCGTCGTGCCGGCACCGGTGGCTGCCCTCCCCGAAACCAGCCCCGCGCCGGTGCTGGCCGAGGCCCCACCCGCCACACAAGCCCTGCCCGCCGACCCACGCGTCGGCGACGCCTGGCGCACCCGCGAGCGCCTGGCACTGGAAGAGCAGATCGCTCGCACCGACCTCTGGGCGCGGGTGCGCAGCGGTTTTGCAGCGCCCGACCTGGACGACGAGTTCGTGCGCAAGTGGGAGCGTTATTACGCCACCCGGCCCGACTACGTGGCCCGCATGATGGAGCGCGGCGGCCGCTACCTGTTCCACATCGTCGAGGAGGTCAGCGCCCGTGGCATGCCGATGGAGCTGGCACTGCTGCCCTTCATCGAAAGTGCCTTCAACCCGCAGGCCATGTCCACTGCGCGTGCCGCCGGCATGTGGCAGTTCATCCCGTCCACCGGGCGTGATTTCGACCTGAAGCAGAACCTGTTCCGCGACGACCGGCGCGACGTGATCGCCTCCACCCGGGCCGCGCTGGACTACCTGCAGCAGTTGCACGGCATGTTCGGCGATTGGCACCTGGCGCTGGCCGCCTACAACTGGGGCCAGGGCAGCGTGCAACGTGCGCTCAAACGCAACCAGGGTCTGGGGCAGCCGCTGCAGTACAGCGCCTTGCGCATGCCGGATGAGACCCGCAACTACGTGCCCAAGTTGCAGGCCATCAAGAACATCGTGCAGCGCCCGGAGGCCTTTGGCCTGGCGCTGCCGGCGCTGGAGAATCACCCGTTTTTCCTCGCCGTGGGCATCGAGCGCGACATCGACGTGGCACTCGCGGCGCGCCTGGCCGGCCTGACGCTGGACAGCTTCCAGCAGTTCAATCCGCAGATGAACAGGCCGGTCATCCTGGCCGCCGGCACACCCCAGGTGCTGCTGCCCTATGACAACGCCAACCAGTTCCTGCGCGCCCTCACCGAACACCGCGGCCCGCTGGCCAGCTGGACAGCCTGGGTGGCCCCGCGCACGCTCAAACCCGCCGACGCCGCCAAGCTGGTGGGCATGAACGAAGCTGATTTGCGCGAGGTGAACCGCATCCCGCCGCGCATGCTGGTCAAACAGGGTTCGACACTGCTGGTGCCACGTGCAGCGCACAGTCTGCAGGACGTGTCGCTGCACCTGGCCGACAACGCCGCGATGCTGCTGGCACCGGACGGCCCACGCCTGAAACGTGTGGTGCTGAAAGCCGGCAAGAAAGGCGACAGCGTGGCCTCGGTGGCCAAACGCTACCGCCTGCCGGCCGCCGACGTGGCGCGCTGGAACGACGTCGGCGTGCAGGCCAGGTTCAAGGCTGGCAGTGCCATCGTCGTGATGCTGCCGCAGAAGGCGGCCTCGAAGCGGACCCGCACCGCCAGTGGCGGCACGCCGGCTCGCAAACCCGCGACACGCGCGGCCAGGTCACCACGCTGAGTCGGGCCTGGCGCGCTCAGCGCCGGTCCACCAGCGCGTGGGCGATGGTGCCCAGGTCCACATACTCCAGCTCGCTGCCGGCCGGTACACCACGCGCCAAGCGAGTGACCCGCAGGCCACGCACGCGCAGCGCTTCGCCCAGCGCGTGGGCCGTGGCCTCGCCCTCGGCCGTGAAGCCGGTGGCCAGGATCACCTCCTCAACCACGCCGTCGGCGGCGCGGTCCAGCAGCTGCCGGGCTTCCAGTGCCTGCACGCCGATGCCGTCCAGCGGCGAAAGCCGGCCCATCAGCACGAAGTACTGGCCGCGGTAGCTGCCGCTGCGCTCCAGCGCCGCCTGGTCGGCCGGCGTTTCCACCACGCACAACAGGCGTGCATCGCGGCCGGCATCGGCGCAGGTGCTGCACACTTCCGCCTGCGTGAAGGTGTGGCAGCGGCTGCAGTGCCGCATCGATGTCGTCGCTTGCAGCAGCGCACGCGCCAGACGGTCGGCGCCGTCACGGTCGTGCTGCAACAGGTGGAAAGCCATGCGCTGCGCCGACTTCTGACCCACACCGGGCAGGCGGCGCAGTGCCTCGATCAGGCCGTCGAGGGCCGGTTCAGACATGGGCCGAACGCCGGGCCGCCCCAAGGCCGGCGCTCCCCCTCGGGGGGACGCGCAGCGGCGCAGCCGCAAGCTTGGGGGTCCACATCGTCAGAACGGGAATTTCATGCCCGGCGGCAGCGGCATGCCCGCCGTCAACTTGCCCATCTTTTCGGCACTCAGTTCCTCCGCGCGGCGCAAGCCGTCGTTGAAGGCGGCCGCGACCAGATCTTCCAGCATGTCCTTGTCATCGGCCAGCAGGCTGGGGTCGATGGTGACGCGTT
>JADMJD010000145.1 GCA_018780805.1 Rubrivivax sp.
CAGCGAGCCCGAGGCCAGCACCACGGCGCCGATCAGGCCCAGCACCATCAGGCTGAAGTACTCGGCCGGGCCGAACTTGAAGGCCAGTTCCGTCAGCGGCGGCGCAAACGCCGCGATGACGATGGTGCCTACGCAACCCGCAAAAAACGAGCCCAGGCCGGCCGCCGCGAGCGCCGAACCCGCGCGGCCCTTGCGCGCCATCTGGTAACCGTCGATGGCCGTGACCACCGAGGCCGATTCACCCGGCACGTTGATCAGGATGGCGGTGGTGGAACCACCGTACTGCGAGCCGTAGTAGATGCCGGCCAGCATGATGAGCGCCGGCGTGGGCTCCAGCGCGTAGATGCTGGGCAGCAGCATTGCGATGGTGGCCACCGGGCCCAGACCGGGCAGCACGCCGATCAGCGTGCCCAGCAGGGCGCCGCCGAAGGCATACAGCAGGTTCTGCAGCGTGAAGGCGACGCCGAAGCCGAGCGCGAGGTTGTTCAACAGATCCATGGTGGGCCTCTCAGCTGCCGAGGAAGGTGGGCCACAGCGGGATCGTCAGGCTCAGGCCCTTGATGAACACCAGCCAGCAGAACACCGTGAGCACGGCGGCGTTGGCCGCTGCTTCGCCGAAGTGGAACTCGTCACCGGCGTAGGCCGAGATGAACACCAGGATGGGCAGCGTGATGAACATGCCCAAACGTGGCAGCAGCAAACCGAACAAGGCCACCGCACCCAGGATCACGATCAGCGGCTTCCAGGCGATGCTGCCGATCTTGTCGCCACCTTCGGTCTCGATGGTGAGCGACTTGAACAACACCAGCGCCCCGAGGATCGCCATGATGATGCCCAGCCCGAAGGGGAAGTAAGCCGGACCTGGCCGCGCCGAGGAACCAAAACTGTAGGTCGTCGCACCCCAGGCGAAAGCCGCGCCCACGGCAATGAACATGACGCCCGACCAGAAGTCGCGCTGGCTCTTGATCTTCATGCTGTCTCCTCCGGGCACACCCCGGTCCGCGGGCATTCTAGGCAGGGGCCTTGCCAGCACCGGGTGTGGATACCACGTAAGGCAGACCCTCGGGCGTTCTGAGCGCCCGCGCCCAAAGTCAGGCCCGCACGTCCAGCAACGGTGTGTTGCGCAGCACCTCGTCCACCGTGGTCACGCCTTCGGCGACCTTCATCGCGCCGGCCAGGCGCAGCGGGCGCATGCCGTCCTTCACCGCCTGGCGGCGCAGCGCCGCGGCGTCCAGCGTGGGGTGCACGGTCTGGCGGGCGGCCTCGCCCATCACCATCAGCTCGTACAGGCCGACCCGCCCGCGGTAGCCGGTGTGCCGGCATTCCAGGCAGCCCACGGGCTGGTAGGGCCGCACGCCGCCGGACAGGCGCCAGGGTTTGGCCAGTTCGTCCAGCGTCTCGCGCGAGGTGGTTTCGTCGCGCGCCTTGCAGGCCGGGCACAGCGAGCGCACCAGGCGCTGGGCCAGCACGCCCACCACGGTGGCGGCGATCAGGTAGGGCGGCACGCCCAGATCAGCCAGGCGCGTGATGGCGCCGGCCGCATCGTTGGTGTGCAGCGTGCTGAACACCAGGTGGCCGGTGAGCGCAGCCTGGATGGCCATCTCGGCAGTGGCCAGGTCGCGGATCTCGCCGACCATGATGATGTCCGGGTCCTGCCGCATCAGCGCGCGCAGGCCTTCGGCAAAGCCCATGTCGATGGCCTGGTGCACCTGGGTCTGGTTGAAGGACGCCTCGATCATCTCGATCGGGTCCTCCACGGTGCAGACGTTCACCTCGTCCGTGGCCAGACGCTTGAGCGTGGAATACAGCGTGGTCGTCTTGCCGCTGCCCGTGGGGCCGGTGACGAGGACGATGCCATGCGGGCGTGCAATCAGCTCCTGCCAGCGCGGTGCGTCGTGCGCACCGAAGCCCAGCTGCTCCAGGTCCTTCACCGCCGCTTCGGGGTCGAAGATGCGCATCACCATCTTTTCGCCAAAGGCGGTGGGCATGGTGGACAACCGCATCTCCACCTCGGGGCCTTCGGGTCGGCGGGTCTTGATGCGGCCATCCAGCGGGCGGCGCTTTTCCACCACGTCCATGCGGCCCAGCAGCTTGATGCGCGCCGTCATCGCGCCCATCACACCCAACGGCACCTGGTAGACCGTGTGCAGCACACCGTCGATGCGGAAACGGATGACACCGATCTCGCGCCGCGGCTCCAGGTGGATGTCGCTGGCGCGCTGGTCGAAGGCGTATTG
>JADMJD010000195.1 GCA_018780805.1 Rubrivivax sp.
AATCAGGCGCCACTCGCTACCAGACTTGCCCGGGGCTTTTGCAGAGCTTCCCTAGCGGGCGCCCCGTGATCTCCGCAGGGGGTTGATTCCGCTTCAACCCACAACATGAAGACACACTCTTCCGACCACCTGTCGGCGTCGTTGCTGCAGCAGCGCCTGCTGGCGCACATCGACGCCCAACTCGACAGCTCGGCACTGACCCCGCGCGCGGCGGCCCAGGCGCTGGGGGTGTCGGTGCGCCGACTGCACACGCTGCTGGCACACAGCCCGTACACGTTCTCGCGATTGGTGGCCCGGCAGCGGCTGCAGCGTGCGCAGGCCTTGTTGGCGCAGCGCAGCGCGACGGTCACCGATGTCGCCTTCGCCTGCGGCTTCAACAGCCTGGCCACGTTCTACCGGCAGTACGCGGCAGTGTTCGGCACATCGCCAGCAGGACGTCGGCGCTGCGGCGGGTCATCCCTAGAAGTGATGGCGCGGCAGGGGCCGCCGTGCACGCGTTGAGAAGACACCGCATGTCTCGCTTCCCATCATCGAGCGCCACGGCATCGACATCCCCTATCGCACCGGAGTCCGCATGAACACCACCGCCCAATTCGATACCCAACTCGCTCGTACCGCGCAACGCTGCCGCGCGCACCCCGGCTTCTTTCGCAGCCTCGCCTGGGGCGCCATCCCGACGAGCAGTTTCGCCGCGCAAGGAGCAGGTTTCGAAGCGGGTATCCCGGCCGGCTGGATCTGCACCGGCAACTGTGGAACCCTCGGCGCCAGCGGGGTCGTCACGCTGGCACCGGGTGGCCATGCCCGCTACGGGTATGTCGTGTCGGAACAGGCCGTGGTGGGCGTCAGCGCGTGGAGTGACCGGTTCGAGGAGGATGGTTCCGTTCTGCGCACACCGGCGTTTCAGGCCGCCGCCGGAGACCCGCTGCGCTTCAACTTCAATCTCGTCTTCAGCGACGGCGCATCGGGCGAATACGCCGCGACGGACTACGCCTGGGCACGCCTGCTGCATGCCGCGGACGGTACCGAGGCCCATGTCCTGGTGACGCTCACCATGGAGCAGCTGACACCCGGACTCTGGGGTTGGAGTCTGCTGCCACCCGGCGTTGCCAGCCTCTCGCCCGCGCCAGTGCTGACCATCCCGGGCGCACCGAATTGGTTGCCGCTCGGGCTCTCCCCCGACGCCTGTTGGGGCACGGGCTGCGGGCAAACAGACTGGGTCAACGCCGAGTTCACGATGCCCACAGCGGGGGCCTACGTCCTGGAGTTCGGCGCGATCGACGGCAGAGACACCTACTTCCCGGTTGGTCTCGCATTCGACGACATCACGATCGCCGGAAACCCGATCAGTGCGGTGCCCGAGCCTGCCTCCTGGGCGCTGCTGCTGGCCGGCCTGGCGACCGTGAGCTGGCGCCGTCGCGTCCTGAACGTGCCCCATTGATCTCCGCACCACGAGTCACATCCCCCAACTTCCGGAGCCGACCATGTTCAACATGATTCCCATGCACCGTGCAGTCCGTCATCCTCTGGCCTTGGTGTTGGCGGCCGCGTTGGTCAGTCCGGCCCACGCCGCCTTCGAATGGACCGCCGCCAGCGGCCTGACGCCGGACCAAACCGGCGGCTTCAGCCTGATCTCCCAGGGCGCCGTTCAGACTACGCTGTCGCCGGGCGGGCCGCTGGCGCTGGCCTCGTCCAACTCTCGCTTCGACCTGCTGACTTACCGCGCCAGCGGTGATCAGCTGCAGATGCGCGACGACCTGGTGGTCGAGTTCACGGCGCGCTTCATCGACTCGTCGCCCCTGATCGAGGGCAGCCTGCGCTCGCCGATGATGGTGAGCGTGAGCTTCGGCAACCACGTCGGCGCGAGCATGATCATCACGGAGCGGGCCGCCTCGTTCAACTACGGCCACGACCAGCAGGTGGCACCCGGCGCGCAGCTCGACCCGTTGGTCTTCTATGACCATCGGCTGGTCTTCAGCGGCACCACCACCGAAGGCACCGTCACCCACTACACCAACGGTGAACTGCGCTACCGCATGCCGCTGCAGCAGAACACCTCGCTGTTCAGCGCCGATGCGCGCATCCAGTTCGGCGACATGACCGACCAGTTCGGGGGCACCAGCGAGTGGCTGCGCTTCGCGTACCACGCCGCGCCGGTGCCGGAGCCGGGGGCGATGGCGATGCTGCTGGCGGGGCTGGCGGTGGTGGGTGGCATTGCGCGGCGGCGTGGCGGGGTGACAGCATGAGGTCGCGCCGCTGGGTGCGCACGTCGATCGCCATGGCCGCCGCCCTGCTGGCGGCGCCCATGGCGGTGCAAGCCGCCAGCAAGGTCTGGGCATGCTCGAACAGCTACTGGGACTATGAGGACTGCTGGTCGCCGTTCGGCCTTCCGGGACCGGCCGACGACGCCTATGTCGACGTCGTCGGCGGCGTAGACACTGTGCTGCGGTACGACGAGCTGAGCGACGCACAGACGGTCAGGTATCTGGTGATCGATGCGTCGCGCTTCGGGCCGACCGTCACCTTCGAGCAGTCCGGCGGCAGCCTGTCGACCACGAACGTGAAGGTGGGCCAGGGCGAGCGCGGCGCCTACCGGCAGACCGGCGGGAGCCACACCGTGGCCCAGTCGCTGGTCCTCGCCTCCTACTCCAGCTACGGCTCGGGCAGCTACCTGCTGCAGGGCGGCAGCCTGAAAACCGGGATCACCGACATTGGCCAGACCGGGATCGGGACCTTCGAGCAGACCGGAGGAACGCACGCCACCGGATCGCTGTACCTGGGGGGCAACCTGCAGGGCAGCCCGGCGTCGGGCTACCGCCTGTCGGGCGGCAGCCTGCAGGTCACGGGCACGGCGGCCGTCCGCAGTGGTTCGGTCTTCGAGCACCTGGGCGGTACCGTCAAGCTGCAGGACCTGGAGGTGGGCAACCATGGCGGCGCCTACGTCATGCTGGGCAACAGCAGCCTGCAGGCCAAGTCGATTCGCATCACTTCCGCTTTCGGTGGCATGGTGCAGCAGCAGGCCGGCACCATCTCGACCATCGAGTTGCTGATCGCCGGTAACCAGGGTGGGGGAGGCAGCTTCGAGCAGTACGGCGGGTCGCTGAGCAGCGCGCTCACGGTGGTCGGTGACGCAGGAGTCGGGCGTATGTACCAGGGCGCCGGAGAGCACGCGACGACCGAGCTGGTCCTCGGCCGCCGGGCCGGGTCCTACGGCGAGGTCCAATTGCAGGGCGGGTTGCTGTCCAGCCAGACCACAGACGTGGGCCGCGAAGGCGCTGCTCTGCTGTGGATCACGGGGGGCACGCACCGGGTGGAAGGGGGCATGAGCATCAGCAGCCAGGGGACCTACCGACTGGCGGGAACGGGGCTGCTGGACGTGGCCGGCTCCGCCGTCGCCGTCAACCACGGCACCTTCGAGCATCAGGGCGGCCGCCTTCAGGGCACGCTGGAGAATCGGGGCAGCTTCGTCCACGGTGGGGTGGACGGCAACGCTCCAGACTTCGCAGGTCGCCTGGTCAACCACGGCAGCGTCGTGCTGAACGGCGACACCCGCTTCGGCAACGGCCTGCGCAACGAGGTCGATCTGGACCTGCTGCCCACCGGCCGCACGCTGACGCTGGACGGCCAGGGACTCGAGAACAACGGTTCCTTCGCCCTGCGGGGCGGCACGCTGACCGGCAGCGGCCAGCTCACCAATTACAACAGCCTGTCGGGCCACGGTCGCATCGCTGGCGATCAGTTCTACAACTTCGGCACGCTCGCGCAGACCGGCGGCACGCTGGCGCTGGCGTCCACGGGCGGTGCTTTCAACTACGGCCGCTGGTCCATGGAGGCCCAGCGCGACCTGAACCTCGACGGCAGCGGCGTGATCTTCTTCAACGTCGGCGCGCTGGCACTGAACGGTGGCCGCGTCACCGGCAACGGGCAGCTGGCCAACGTCGGCGTCATCAGCGGCAGCGGCCAGATCATGAGCCGCTTCCAGAACGACGGAACGCTGGGCATCCTGCAGGGCGAGCAGGTGACAGTCACCTCCGGCTTCCGGAACGTCGGGCTGATCGACCTGCGCGGCAGCGGTGCGTCACTCGTGCTGACCAGCGGCCAGATGGTCAATCAGGGCCTGCTGGCCGGCAACGGCCGCGTCTTCGCGAAGATCGACAACCAGGCCGGCGGCCGCATCCAGGCCGAAGGCGGTGTGCTGAGCTTCAGCGAGCCGATCCACAACGCCGGCACGATGGTGGCCGCCGCGGGCGGCACGTTGCTGCTGCAGCTTCCGCTGTCATCGCAGACCGGCACCTTGCAGCTCGACGGCGGCACGATCGACACGGCCGGCTGGTCGTTGCGCAACGACGGCATCGTCAGCGGCCACGGCACGCTGCGTGGCACCGTCATCGACAACGCCGGCCGCATGCTGTTCGGTGCCGGCAACACACAGGTCTTCGGCAGCTTGAACCACCTGGCTGGAGCGCAGATCGTCGTCTCGGGCACCGGCGTGGCCCACTTCAACGGCTCCGTGCAGGCGCGCGCCGGCAGCGAGATCCGGGTTTCCGCCGACAGCGCCGCGGTCTTCTTCGCCGCCGTCAGTCAGGCCAACGGCGCGGCCTTCACAGGCGACGGCAGCTTTTACTTCGAGGGAGGACTGTCGGTCGGCGATTCACCGGGGGCCGGCGGCGCCGAGGGCAACGTGGTCTTCGGCAGCGCCAACCGCTACCGCGCCGAGATCGGCGGCCTGTCGGCCGGCAGCGGCTTCGACCACTTCGCGGTCGGCGACCGGCTGACCCTGGGGGGCACGCTGCAGCTGTCGTGGTGGGGCGGCTTCGAGGCCCAGGCCGGGCAGCGCTTCGACCTCTTCGACTGGGGCAGCGTGAGCGGGACCTTCGCCGCCATCGACCTGTCCGCGGCGGCGCTGGACCCCGGCCTGCGCTGGGACACGAGCCGGCTGTACCTGGACGGGTCGGTCGCGGTGTCGGCGGTGCCGGAGCCGGGGTCGATGGCGATGCTGCTGGGCGGTCTGGCTGTCTTCGGTGGGCTGCGGCGGCGCCTGCAAGGGGAGCGGTCATGAGCGCGCGCACGACAGGACCGTCGGCCGGCGGGATCGCGGCGGCGCTCTCGATGGCCGTTTTGGCCGCAGTGCCCTGGCCCAGCCGAGCGTCCACGTACGCGGAAGCCTCGCTGTCGGTCTCGCAGTTCGCCCTGTTCGATCTGGATCCCGACGACGGCATCACACCCTGGGTCCGGTTCGACGGTGGCGGCACCGTGGTCTACCTGCAAGCCGGTGTCGCGGGCCAGATCCTGCAGACCGTCCTCGTCGAGGGGGCGTATCAGGACGTCGCGGCGGCTTCGGATTGGGGTGCGGTGAACCAGGCCTGGGCCAGCGCAGTGCATGGTGAGGCGACCGGGACACCAGGCAGCATGACGCTGCGTGCCGGTGTCAGTGCCGGCGACTTCCGATCCGACAGTCAATTGACGCAACTCTTCGCGTCTGCCACTCCGACGGACTACCAGGGCAGCTTCACCCTCTCGCCGAAGACCTACATGGACTTCAACGTCCATTGGGACGCCCGCTTCGGTGCCCGCGCGCAGCCCAGCGCCGCGACCTACGAGGTGGCGGCCTACAGCGTCATCGTCCAGACCTACATGCCGAACGGATACGTGTACGACCGAACCGTGGAACGGCGGGGCAGCGACCGCAGCGACCCGGGCGATGGCGGCTGGGACTACACATCCATGGGTTCCGAGTACTTCGGCTTCAAGAACCACAGCTTCTCCGAAGTGACGGGTGCCCTCGACTTCCGGGTGGAGGCCTGGGGCGAGACCGCCTCGTCGATGGTTCCCGAACCGTCTGCCGCTCAGCTCTGGCCGCTCGGCCTGGGGCTGCTGTCCCTCGCGCGGCGCACGCGCCGTTCCGAACCCACCACGGAGGGCAGCCGATGAAGAAGACGAAGCTCTCTGTCGGCCAGATCGGCCCGGTGGGGGCGCACACGTCGACGGTCGGGTCAAGATGGCCTCTCGACAGCAAGCGGTTCATGGCGGCCCGTCCATCGAACCGGGTCGGCAGCCTGGGCGCTCACTTCGACACCCTCACCCCGGGCGTTTCGATGATGGCCGACTCGGGGCACGTCCATGCGCCGGTGCCCGAGCCCGGCACCTGGGCACTGATGTTGGCTGGCTTGCCCGGTCGAAGGCTGGCGAGGCGTCGGGCGGCCCGCAGCGCACGCACTTACAGGCGGGATGTCGCCGCGGTCGCCCTGACTGCAGTTTTGGCATCGTCGGCAGCGCAAGCCGACGTCTCCGTGGTCGCAACCATCAGCCACCTGCAACTGCAGGTCGTTGATCTCGACCCTCAGGATGGCATCGCTGCCTCGCTGACGTTCGTGGGCAATCCCGGCCAGGTCACCCATTCGAGTGTCGAGCAGGACCGCGGGACCCCCTACTACACCGCTGCATTCGACGCGGGTCCGCTCGGCGCAGCGACGAGGGCGACGGTCGCCACGTCGAATGCCTCGCTGGAGGCCACCACCCTGGCAGGCAACGTCTTCGACCCGAACGCCTCCCCCAGCGGTCGGGTCACCCTGAGCCTTCGTGAGTACGCCGGTGGCGTGGGCGCGGTGAGCTTGATTGCCGGTGGTGGCACGAATGCGGTGATCTCGGTGAACACGCGCATCCGCATGACGGCCGACGTGTCGAGTGCGGTCGAGCATGGACGCGACTGGGCGCATGCGACGACACACGCCGAACTTCGGCTCTACGACGACGACTACTGGACCGGCGGCGCCGAGCTGGCCGCGGATCGGGTCGGGTACTTGTGGACATCGGCAAACTGCGCCATGCCAACCTGCGGCGGACAGGACTCCCTGTTCATCGAGTGGGACAACCTGACAGGCGGGCCCGTCGAGGTGATCATTTCGGCCAACGCGAACGCGTACGCGTTCAGCCTGGTGGCTGCACCCGTGCCCGAACCGGCGACAGTGGCCTCGATGGCCATGGGACTGGCGCTGCTGGGGGGCTTGGCCTCGCAACGGCGGGTGCTGCCCGCGTGACCGAGCGTCATCGCCCCTCGCATGCAGCGGTGCTGCTCGCAGCGCTGGCGCTTGCCGCTTGTTCGCCGCCCGGTGCCGGCGGCAGCGGCGGTGGCGGTGGCAGCAGCGGCACTCCAGCGCAGGTGCCGAACGCTTGCGACCCCTATGGGTTCAAGCCAACCCTGCCCTGGGCCACGCCGGTGAACCTGAGTCTGCCCGACGCATCCCGTGGGCCACTCTGCTTCAGCGCCCAGAACGTGACCGGCGCCTTCTCGACGGCGGTGGACATCGAAGGCTTCGCCGATGAGTGGGGAAATTGCACGCGGAACATGGTCTACCGCTTTGCGTTCCGCAGTGTCAACCCGGTGACCGGCGCCTGTGTCGGGCCGAGCAGCCCGGAAGTCGTGGTGCGCATGAAGATCGATCACGCAGGAGCGGCGAACACGGGCCGACCGAACCCGATGTGCATCGTCAGCTCGCGCATCGACTTCGAAGCCTTCGAGGTCACCGGCACGCCGCTGGACGACAGGCTCCAGAAGGAAGCACGGGGCCAAGTGCATCGCGCGATGGACCGCGAGCTGGCCATGAGGATGACGACGCTGTTCCGCGCCAATGCTGCGCAGGGCGTCAGCGCCGACAGCGGGCGTTGCGCCGGCTGGTATTCGCTGGAGCCGAAGCCGTCAGGGCCTTGAGGCGTCGACATCGATGCCGCCACGGTTGCCCGGTCCGCTCGCGCCGCCGGCCACTCGGAAACCGCGGTACGGTGGCTCAGCCTCTGCTTTGGCAAGGGCCCGGGCTCAACGTCCCGCCAGCGCCAGGCCCACCTGCTTCACCAGGTCCGGCCCCTTGTAGATCAACCCGGTGTAGAGCTGGACCAGGTCGGCACCGGCGGAGAGCTTCTCTCGCGCATCGGCACCGCTCATCACGCCGCCCACGCCGATGATTGGGTAGCCCGCCCCGAGCGCCGCCCGCAGCGCCGCAATCACCCGGTTGCTGGCCTCGAACACCGGCCGGCCCGACAGGCCGCCGGCTTCTTCGGCATGCGGCAGGCCCTGCACGGCGTCCCGCGCCAGCGTGGTGTTGGTCGCGATCACGCCGTCGATGCCATGCCGCTGCAGCGTGGCGGCGATGACGCCGATCTGCGCCGCGTCCAGGTCGGGCGCGATCTTCAGGAACATCGGCACCTGGCGGCGGTGCTGCTGCGCCAGTTCCAGGCGGCGGGCCTGCAGCGCGCCGAGCAGCGCGTCCAGCGCCTCGTCGCTCTGCAGCGCGCGCAGGTTCTTGGTGTTCGGGCTGGAGATGTTGACCGTCACGTAGTCGGCGTGCGGGTACACGCCGGCCAGGCCGATGAGGTAATCGTCGACCGCCCTTTCGATCGGCGTGGCGGCGTTTTTGCCGATGTTCAGCCCCAGGATGCCGCCGCCGGCGCGGAAGCTGCGCGCGCGCTGCACGTTGGCCAGGAAACTCGCCAGGCCTTCGTTGTTGAAGCCCAGCCGGTTGATCAGCGCCTCCCGCGCCGGCAGCCGAAACATGCGCGGTTTGGGGTTGCCGGGCTGGCCCAGCGGCGTGACGGTGCCGACCTCGATGAAACCAAAACCCATCGCGCCCAGGCCGTCGATGCAGCGGCCGTTTTTGTCCAGCCCGGCGGCCAGGCCGATGCGGTTGGGGAAGGTCAGGCCCGCCACCGTCACCGGGTCGGCCACGCGCGCCTGCGACCACAGGCATTGCGCCGGCGTGTTCTGCAGCCGGGCGATGCTCTCCAGCGTCAGCTCGTGGGCGTGTTCAGGGTCCAGGCCAAAGAGAAAGGGGCGGGTCAGGGCGTAGGGGATCAGCGGCATGGGCCGGATTGTCTCAGCGCCGGCTTTTGCGGCCGTTTCAGCGCCCGAGCAGGCCCTTCAGCTTGTCACCCAGCTTCTGATTGAGTTTTTCCTTGGCCTTGTCCTGGACCTTGTCCTTCAGCGCCGCTGACGCGACGTCCGACCACTGGATCTTCCAGGCGATGGCGTCGAAGGGCCCACTCAGCCGCACCGGGACGGTGACCCCCTTCATCGCAGCGAGGCCGGCGGTGTCCTGCCCCGCCGGAACGGCCACGACGGTGGCCCGCGCTGTGTAGTCCACCAGCCCGCGGCCGATGTCGAAGCGGCCCGCGCCGCCCACGCGCAGGAAGGGGCTCTTCAGGTCCAGGTCGTCGCTGGTGGCCACGCCGTCTGCCATGCGAGCCGTGGCCGTGAGCTCGGAAAAGTCGGTCTTCTCGGCCACCTGGGCCCGGGTGACCGCGTCCTGCTTCATCGACAAGGCCGCCTTGGCCTGGCGGAAGCTCTTCGCGAGGTTGACGCCCTTCACTGCACCGTCGCGCAGCTGCAGCGCGGCCTGGCCGGCCAGCGACGAGCGCAGCGCGCCCAGGGTCTGCCCCTGGCCCTGCAGCGTGGCACTGACGCGACCGCGGCCCTCCAGCAGGTCCTTGCCCGCCACGTCGCGCAGCAGGGCCTGGATGTCCACGTCGCTGGCGGTGAGCGCCAGCGCCACACGCGAGCCCTGGGCGTCGGCGCTGCCGCGGCCGTCGATCTGGCCGCCCCAGGCGCGGCCGGACAGGCGGTTGACACGCAGCACACCGCCGTCGAGCTGGGCGTCGAGGCGCGCGTCGTTGATGCGGTATTGGCGGAAGCTCAGCGCGCCGGCGCTCAGCGCCACCGTGCCGTTGACGGCCCGCAAGCCCTCCAGGTTGATCGGCGTGTCGGCCGGTGCGCCGCCGGCCGGCGCCGAAGCCGCTGCGGCTGCGGGTGCCAGCACCCGGTTCAGGTCGAGCCGGTCGAAACGCGCCGTGGCACGCAGCGCCGGCACCTTGCCGGCCAGGCGCAGCTCGCCTTCGGCGTCGAGCTGGTTGTCGTTCAGCGCGCCCTTCAGGGCCCAGCGCAGCGTGTCGGCTGAGCCGCCTGCACGGCCTTGCAGGGCCAGTGCCAGCGGCTGCAGGCCGGGCTCGAGCAGGCGTGCCTGCAGTGCCAGGCCTTCGAGCTGCAGCGCCCCTTTCTGCGGCTGCAGCGCCAGCGCGGCCTTGAGCGTGGCATCGATCTCGCGCGCACCGACGCGGCCCTTGGCGCCCAGCACCAGGCCGGGCAGGCGCAGCGTGGCCAGGTCGCCGGTGGGCGCGCCGGTCTGCAGCCGGCCGGCGAGCGTGCTGCTGCCACTGGTCTTGAACTCACCCTCGAGCGGGCTGCCTTCGACGGTGTCGCCCTGCAGCGCCAGGCGCGGCCAGGCGAGCCGACCTTCAAAGCCCAGCCCGCCCTGGCGCCCAACGGCCGTCAGCTTCAGGTCTTGCAGCGTGATGCGACGCGGTGTGCCGCCAACCGCCAGCTCGGTGACATCGAGTTGTGCGCTGCTCAGCGCCAGGCCGCCCGTCTGCAACTGCGCGACCTGGACGCTGAGCGGCGCCACCGAGAAGGCACCGGCCGCCGACCGCAGCCGGCCGGCCTCCAGCAGCGCCAGCTTCAACTGGCCGGCCGGGCCGCCGGTGTCGTCGCGCAGCGTCAGCTGCAGGTCGCGCAGCCGCAGGCGGCCGATCTCGATGCTGCCGCCCCCGTCACCGCCGGCGGGGGCCGAGGCCGACGGTGGGCTCGGCGCCGCGGTGACACCGGTCAGGTCGTCGGTGTTGCGTGTGCCGTCGCGGCGCCGGATCAGCGTGGCCTGCACGCCTTGCAGCTCGATGGCCTCGACGACGATCTGGCCGCGCAGCAGCGGCAGCAGCCGCGGGGTGACCTCGGCACTGCCGATGGCGGCAAACCGTTCGGGCCGGCCGTGTTCTGACAGCGACACACCGGCCAGCTTCAGGCGCGGCCGCGGCAGCATCGAGAGTTCGATCGGCTGGGCGATGACCAGCGTGCGCTGGTAGCGGTCTTGCACCCATTGCACCGCCGTCTGTTGCACACGCGCCGCGTCAAACAGCCACCAGCCCGCCGCCACCGCCACCAGCAGCAGCGTCATCACGGCCCCGGCGGCCCAGCCCACACGTCGCATCCACACCATGTCGGCATTCTGGCCCCGACGGCCGGCCCGCGCCGGCACCGATAATCTCCAAATGACACAAGATGAACTGAAGGCCCTGGTCGGGCGTGCGGCGCTGGAACACGTGGCCGAAGGCGGTTGGGTGGGTGTGGGCACCGGCTCCACGGTGAACCACTTCATCGACGCGCTGGCGACGATGAAACACCGCATCCGCGGTGCGGTGTCCAGCAGCGAGGCCAGCACCGCGCGCCTGCGCGGCCATGGCATCGAGGTGGTGGACGCCGCGGCCGTGGACCGGCTGCCGGTCTACATCGACGGTGCTGACGAGATCGACCACCGCGGCCACATGGTCAAGGGCGGCGGCGCGGCGCTCACCCGCGAAAAGATCGTGGCCGACCTGGCCGAACGTTTTGTCTGCATCGCCGATGAGTCCAAGCTGGTGCCGGTGCTGGGGCGTTTTCCGCTGCCGGTGGAGGTGATCCCGATGGCCGCGCCGCAGGTGGCGCGGCGGTTTGCGGCGCTCGGCGGACAGGCCGCGTTGCGTGTGGGTGTGCTCACCGACAACGGCCACCCCATCCTGGACGTGCGTGGTCTGCAGATCACCGACCCGCTGGCGATGGAGACGGAAATCAACCAGTGGCCGGGTGTCGTGACGGTGGGCATCTTTGCCCGCCACCGCGCGGCGGTGTGCCTGCTGGGCACCCCGGGCGGGGTCCGGACCCTGACGTTCTAGATTATCCTTGCAGGCCAACGGCGAAGGAAAACCACTTGGCAAAGCCCAACTACTCGTTCGAAAAACGTCAGCGCGAACTGGCCAAGAAAAAGAAGAAGGAAGAAAAGGCCGCCAAGAAAGGCAGCGGCGGGCCGGAAGAGATGAACCCGAACGACGCGGCTGCAGCCCTGGCCGGTGATGCACCGGGCGGTGATGACACACCCGCTGACGGTGCCCCGCCTGCTCAGCCGTGATGCTTGGCCCTGACGTCCGGCTTTGACACCCAGGCCCTGACGCTCAGGCCTGAGCTTCTGCGTTGACACTGCCCCGGCGCGCGCTGCGCAGCTGCCAGCGCCCGGGGTCCACCGCATCGCGCAAGGCGGCCGGCACAGGCATCGGTGCCCCGCTGACCCAGGCCGCCAGCAGGCGCCCGGCCAGCGGCCCCCAGGTCAGACCACGCGCCCCCAGCCCGCTCAGCACGTACAGGCCCGGCACACGGGCCAGGTCGCGCCATGCCGTGGGGGGGTTGGCCATGACGGCCGCGACCGGGCCCACCAGGGGCAGGCGGTCGACGGTGTTGGCACGCCAGCCCACGCGCCCCGCTGGCGCCAAGGGGCCGGCCCAGCCCGTCAGCTGCTGCAGGCGCTGCCCGTTGTGCTGGTGATCGGCGGCACGCAACATGGGCTCGTCGTCGCCCGGCGCTGCCGTCGCGCCACACAACAAAGCCCCGTCGGGCAGGCGCAGCACATAGCCCCCGCCCGCGACGGGCAAGCGGGGCCAAGGTGCGTCGGGCGGCGGTTCGGGCCAGAGGCTGATCTGCCCGCGTGAGCAGCCCATCGGCCAACCGCCTTGCGGCCACAGGCGGGCGGCATCGGCGCTGTTGGCCAGCACCAGCTGCTCTGTTTCCGCGATCAGGTGGTCGTGGGCATTCAGCAGCCGCCAGCCGCCGCTGGCAGGTTCGATGCGGGCCACGTCGCAGTCACCCTCGAAAGGCGTGTCACGCAGCAGGAGGCGCACCAGCGCCGGTGGTTCCACCCAGCCGCCGCCGGGGTAGAACCAGGCCGGTCGGTCCAGCACGATGCCGGCGCGTGCCGAAGCCTGTGCGGCATCCAGGGCCTGCACGTAGTCGGCGGGCAGTGCGTGCCGGTTGATCAACGCCTGCAGGTCGCCGACGCTTTCGCCTGCGCTCGCCAGCCGCAGCAGGCCGTCGATGGCGCCGGGCACGGTGCCTTGGGCGATCCAGGGCCGCAGCGTGCGCGCAGCCAGCAGCGCGGCGGCGCGGTGGAAACGCGCGTGGGCGCCGTCGTCGGCGTTCACCGTGCCATGGAAGAGCCCGGCCGGGTTGCCCGAGGCCTCCTGCGCCGGCTGTGGATGGCGGTCGAACACCGTCACCGACCACCCCTGTTGCTGCAGCGCGTGGGCCGCCCAGGCGCCGGCCAGGCCGGCGCCGATCACGGCCACCGACGCCTGCGCCCGCCGGCTGCGCGGACCTGCACGCGGACTGGTGCGGCGCACGGTGGCCGGTGGTGCGTAGGCACCACGCAGCGGCTCACCCGCGGCCAGCACAAAACCGGCGCTGCGCAGGCCTGCGCGCCAGCTGTCGAGCAGGCCGGGCTGGCCCGGCAACGCGGCCACCGTGGCGCCGGGCGCGGCGCAACGCCCCAGGGCCTTCAGCAGCGCTGCATCGGCGGGCATGGGCAGGCCCGTGAGCTCGAAGTGGTCCACGGCCGCGTCCAGGGCCTTGAGGCTGGCCTGCAGCGGGCCGACCACCAGCGTCAGCTGGCCCCGGCCGCCCTGCAGCGCCAGTGGGTGCCAGCCGTCCAGCGGCGGCGGCCAAGCCTGCTGGGTGGCCTCGTCCGGTGCATCGAACAGGGCTTGTGCCGGGCACCACTGGTGCAGCAGCAGCACCAGATGCTGGTGGGCGTGCGGATGGACGTGCGCCGCCAGCGCCGTGCGCGCGCCGGCGATGCCGAAGGCCAGCACCGTGCGGGGCGCTGGCCCCGCGCCCACGGTGCTCAGCGGCGCACCCGCGGCGCTCAGCGGCGGGCCTGCAGCCACTGCAGCAGCGGGTCGCGCACGCGGGTCAGGCTGCGGTAGTCCAGAACCGCCGGGCTCATGCTGGCAATGGCGTCGTGCAGGGCCGCCGCCTGTCCGGCGGTGTGGATGCCTTGCGCCAGCGGCTGGCAGTTCACCGCGATGGTGAACACCGCCTGTCCCAGGGCCGGCACCGGGATGAAGGTCTGGCGCTCGGTGCGCCACCAGGCCAGGCCGGCCAATGACTCGGCGCTGATGCCGTCCGGCCAGCGCTGCGGGTCCACATGCCGCGGGTGTGCGTGCAGGCGTGGGTGGCCGGTGACGTTCCAGACAAAACGTTCCCAGCGCTCGGCGCCGGTGACCAGGGCCACCAGGGCTTGTGACGCGCGCACGATGAGCGCACTGTCGGCCACTGGCGCATGCACCTCGGCAAACGGCCGGCCGACCTTGGATGCCGGGTCCCAGTGCGAGGGCAGGGCCACGGCCAGCCAGGGGATGCTGGCGTCGGCCGCATCGACGATCGCAAAGTCCTCGGCGAAGGCCAGGCTCAGCAGACCGGCCAAACGCCATTCGGGTGGCAGCGGACGCAGGCAGCGCGCGATCTCGTCGCCCAGGCCGAAGGCCCCCGTGGCGGTGTGTTCCACCACACTGCCCGCCACGGCCGTGCCCAGGTGCAGCGCGCTGGCGCGTTGGCCGTCCCAGGCCCAGGCCGTGGGGTGTTCGGCGGCGGCGTGCGCTGCCAGCGTGTGCAGCGCGGGTGTCGGGTCGAAGCCTGCGTGCACCTGCAGCGCCAGCGGCCAAAAGGCGCTCAGCACGGCCAACTTTTCGCGCTGGTGGCGCGAGCCCGGCGCCAGCGGGCTCAGCTGGGGCGTGCCCGGTGCGAGCCGGCGCAGACCGGGCTGCATGCGGAAGGGCGCGCTGACGGCCGCCTCAAAGTCAAAAATCATGCACGTGATGCTCTCTTGCGCAGCACCGGCACCATGCGCCACGCTGCGGGTGCATTGTCGAACGGCACCGACACGTCCAGCGCACCGTAGCAGGCCACGGTCTCGAAGCAGCCGCTGGCGCGCACCAGGGCGTCGAACTCGTTGGCCGTGAAGCGGCGCTGGCGGGCGGTCTCGGTCAGCTCGTCGGCGCCCTCGGGCCCGGACCACTGCAGGTGCACCCGCACGGCATCGATCTGCGTGATGGGGTCGAAAGTGTCGTCGTCGTGGCCCCAGCGGGTGCTCACACGCAGGCCCTGGTCTTCGGCCGTCCAGTGCGACTGTGTGGACCGTGTGCCGACGCCGAAGGCATCGCGCGGGTGGCCCATCTCCAGCACGTACAGCCCGCCGTCCACCAGGTGCCCGGCCACGCAGGCCAGGTGGCGCAGCACGGTGTCGTTGTCCAGCAGGTAGCTGGCCGAGTCCATCAGCAGCACGGCGAGGTCGAAGCGGGCGCTCAACCGGAAAGCGCTCATGTCGGCGCACACCGTCTCCAGTGCCACGCCATCGGCCTGGGCGCGTGCCTGCGCGTAGTGGTTCATGGCCGGCACCGCGTCCAGTGCGGTGGCATGGGCGCCGCGCCGGGCGAACTCCCGGGCGTGGCGCGCCGGGCCGGCGGCCAGCTCGAGCACGGCGCCCACCGGGCCGCGGCCGTGCTGCTGCGTGATCGTGGCCAGGGCATCACATTCCGCCGCCACGTTGCGGAAGCTGAAGGCCACGTCGTAGACCCGGGCCTGCTTGTAGGTGCGTTGGTGCTGGGGTTCCATGAGGACCGCAGAATGACACAAGGGCACGCGAACGTGCCCTTGTCGGTGTGGCAAGTGGTCGGTCAGACCCGCTTGCGGTACTCGTGTGTGCGGGTGTCGATCTCGACCTTGTCGCCGTTCTCCACAAAGATCGGCACGCTGATCTCGAAGCCCGTGCCCACCAGCTTGGCCGGCTTGAGCACCTTGCCCGAGGTGTCGCCCTTGACGGCGGGGTCGGTGGTGATCTCGCGCACCACGGTGGTCGGCAGTTCCACGCTGATGGCCTTGCCGTCGTAGAACACCACTTCGACGGCCATGCCGTCTTCCAGGTAGCTGATGGCGTCGCCCATGTTCTCGGCTTCGACCTCGAACTGGTTGTAGTCGGCGTCCATGAAGGCGTACATCGGGTCGGCGAAGTAGGAGTAGGTGCACTCCTTCTTGTCGAGGATGACCTGGTCCATCTTGTCGTCGGCCTTGAAGACCACTTCGGCGCCGCCGCCGTTGAGCAGGTTCTTCATCTTCATGCGCACCGTGGCGGCGCCACGGCCACCGCGGCTGTATTCGGTCTTGAGCACGACCATCGGGTCCTTGCCCTGCATGATGACGTTGCCTGCGCGGATTTCCTGAGCGAGTTTCATGGCGCTGTTCCGGGTGTCGGTCCCGATAGGGGACGAAGTGGGCGCGGACTGAGGTTCGCCGCGCAAAGCCCTTGATTCTAGCGTCTGCCGGCCGCCTTGCCAGCGGCGAAGTTCTGGAGCTGGCTCACCAGATCGGCTTGCGCAGCCAAGCCAACGCCAAAACGGTCACAGGCCGCCTGCCATTCGGTGGCGTCCGGCCAGCGGACCGGCCAGTGGCCAAAACCGTTCCAGGCGTGTGAGAGCGCGCGCAGGTCGGCGGCGAAACCTGGCTCGGCACCGGCCAGGAACAGGTCCAGGAAGGCGTCGAGCTTGACGCGGTGTATGCCGTCGTCCTGCGGGTAGATCTGCCATACAAACGGCCGGCCAGCCCAGATCGCGCGCACCAGCGAATCTTCGCCGCGCACGAAGTTCAGGTCGCAGTCGGCCAACAACTGGTCGTAACCCGCCTGGTCGGTGAACGGCAGGCGGCGGGTGTGCGGGGTGTCCAGCGTCTGTGCGGCGCCAGGGGTGAGCCAGAGCTCGCCGTCGAAAGTCTCTGCGAGCCGGGGCAGCATCGGATTGGCGTAGCAGAACACGCTGGCGCGGCGTGGTCCGGGTGTGCGTGCTGCTGTCACACCCGGCCCCGGGCCCAGCAGGCCGCCGGTGGCCGCGGTGAAGCCGGGGAAGAAGAACCACTTCTGCAGGCCGTTCGCCTGTGGTGAGGGCAGGGCGTGGGCCCGCTCGACCCAAGGTTCGGCGCTCAGGTACTCCAGGTTGACCCAGACAGGCCGGTGCTGCGCCATCTGCACGACGAAGGCCGCTGGCGGGTCGCAGCCAAAGGCCTCGACCACCACATCGCCCGGCAGGCCGGGCGCGTCGAAGGCGCCCACCTGAACCCCGGCGGCGCCCTGCGGCGCCATCCAGGCCAGGGCCGCTGCGTCGTCCACCCACAGCCGCACGGTCTCGCCGCGGGCGCCCAGCTGCGCGGCCAGCCGCCAGCAGACGCCGATGTCGCCGTAGTTGTCGATCACGCGGCAGAAGATGTCCCAATGCATGCCAGTCGCCATGCCGGATTATCGGCAGCCCCCACAATCACGGCCGCGATGAACGAGCCCGCCCCCGACGCCACCCACGACAGCCCCGATCCGCGCGCCAAGCTGCTCGCGGAAGTCGCAGCGCTGCCGTCGTTGCCCGGGGTCTACCGCTACTTCGACGCCGCCGGTGGCGTGCTCTACGTGGGCAAGGCCCGCGAGCTGAAGAAGCGCGTGTCCAGCTACTTCCAGAAGGACCATGGCGGCACGCGCATCGGCGCGATGGTGGCGCGCATCGCGCGGCTGGAGACCACGGTGGTGCGCAGCGAGGCCGAGGCCCTGCTGCTGGAAAACAACCTGATCAAGACGTTGAACCCCAAGTTCAACATCCTGT
>JADMJD010000075.1 GCA_018780805.1 Rubrivivax sp.
CGCAGTACCAGTCGTAAAAACTCATGCTGACGCCACCAATCAACGACAAGTACCGGCTGCCGGCCGCGTAACTGATCATGGACATGGCCGGGATCGGCGAAAAACCAATGATGCGGTCAGCGCCGTATTTCTTCACGGTGTAGACGTTGGCACTGGCAATGATCTGGTTGACCTCCTCCCAAGTGCTGCGCACAAAGCCACCCAGGCCGCGCTGCTTTTGCCATTCGAGTCGGGCATCGGCGTTCTCGACAATGCTGGACCATGCATCGACCGGACTCTTGGCCACCGCCAATGCGGCGCGCCAATGCTTGAGCAACCGGGCGCGGATCATGGGGTACTTGACCCGGTTGGCGCTGTAAAGATACCAAGAGTAGGAGGCGCCCCGTGCACAACCGCGCGGTTCGTGGTTGGGTAAATCTGGGCGAGTGCGCGGGTAATCGGTTTGCTGGGTTTCCCAAGTGACGATGCCGCCCTTGACATAAATTTTCCACGAACACGAGCCGGTGCAATTGACCCCGTGGGTGCTGCGCACAATTTTGTCATGCGCCCAGCGGTCACGGTAAGCATCTTCCCAGGTGCGGTCCTCACCAGTGGTCACGCCGTGGCCACCCGAAAAGGTCTCTTTGGGGTTAGAAAAATAATTCAATCGATCCAGAAAATGGCTCATTTTTATCTCCAATTCAGCGGGGCCATTCAGACCCCTTTGCAAACAGTTTTCAAGCAGCTTTAGGGGTTGCGGATTTCGGAACCTGCGCGCAGATAGAACCACCAGTTCAGTACCAGACACAGCGCATAAAAAATGGCAAAGCCGTACATGGCCATTTGCGGTGTGCCGGCCTTGATCTGGGCGCCAATCACCACCGGTGCAATGAAGGCGCCGTAGGCTGCGATGGCGGAAGTCCAACCCAAGACAGGGCCAGCCTGTGTGCGGTCAAAGATCACACCGATGGTGCGGAAAGTGGAGCCGTTGCCGACACCACTGGCGGTGAACAACACAATGAACAACGCCATGAAGGGCATGAAGTACTGCTCGGGCGTGGCCGAACCGTAGGCCAACAACATCACATAACCCACCGCCACCGAAGCCAGCACCATCACCGCCGAGATGGCCTGCGTGACGATGGAGCCGCCGATCTTGTCGGACACCCAGCCGCCAATGGGCCGAACCAGGGCGCCGACAAAGGGGCCAATCCAGGCGTAGGTCAGGGCCGAGGGGGCGTGCGGGTTTTTCAGTGTGTGCTGCATGATGCCCGCCGCATCAGGTACGTGGCTGATGCCGAAGATCACCGTGATGGACAGGGGCAGCGCCATCGAGAAACCGATGAAGGAGCCGAAGGTGACGATGTACAAGAGCGTGAGCGACCAGGTGTGCTTATTGCCAAAGATGGCGAACTGCTTGGCGATGTTTTCCTTCATCGCGCCAAAGGCGGCCAACTTCATCACCATCAGCGTGCTGAACACGATCAAGGGCATGGCAATCCACATGTTCAGAATGCCCAGACCCGTGGGGGCTGGGAGGTACAGGTACAGGCCCAGACCAGCGGGCACAAAGGACAGGGTGTAGAGCCAGATGATCTTGATGAAGGCGGCCATCGTGCCGCCGCTGTCAGGCGTCACCGTGTTCAAGTTGTTCATGCCAAAGTAAGCCAGCACCGACAAAGGGATCAGCGACAGCAACCAGGCAAAGCCAGCGTTCTGGATCCAGGTGGGGGTACCCGCCAGGATCTTGCCCAGAATCCAGCCGCTGTCTTTCACCAGCACCATGGCGTCACCGCCCATGCCACCGAACAGGCTCATGGTCATCACCAGCGGAATCACGATCTGCATGGTGGTCACGCCAAAGTTGCCCAGACCGGCATTCAGGCCCAGCGCCGTGCCCTGCAAGCGCTTGGGGAAAAAGGTGCTGATATTGGACATGGAGCTGGCAAAGTTGCCACCGCCCACGCCCGACCAAAGGGCCATCAACTGGAAGGTCCACAGCGGCCACTCCGGGTGCTGCAGCACGATGCCGGTGCCCACGGCTGGGGCCAACAGCATGGCCGTGGTCAGGAAGATGGTGTTGCGGCCACCGGCCACGCGTATCAAAAAGGAGGCCGGGATGCGCATGGTGGCCCCGGCCAAACCGGCAATGGCGGTCAGCGAGAACAACTCAGCCTGCGTGAACGGAAAGCCCAGGTTGAGCATCTGCACGGTGATGATGCCCCACATGCCCC
>JADMJD010000134.1 GCA_018780805.1 Rubrivivax sp.
AGCGGGGCCTGACCTACCTCTTCATCTCGCACAACCTGGCCGTGGTGCGCCACGTGGCCGACCAGGTGGGCGTGATGTACCTGGGCCGCCTGGTCGAGCAGGCCGACAAACGTGAGCTGTTCAGCCGCCCACGCCACCCGTACACGCGCATGCTGCTGGATGCGATTCCCGACATCCACATGAGCGGCCGTTCGCGCACGCCGGTGCAGGGCGAGGTGCCCAACCCGCTGAACCCGCCCAGCGGCTGCGCATTCCACCCGCGCTGCCCGCACGCCAACGCACGCTGCAGCAGCGAGCGCCCGCAGCTGAAGGACTTCCAGGGCATCCGCGTGGCCTGCCACGCGGTGGAAGAAGGCCGGGTGTGAAACACCTGGCCGCGCGGGTGCTGCTGGTGCTGCTGCCAGCGGTCCTGCCGGCATGGGGCTGGGACCTGCAGGGCCATCGCGGTGCACGCGGCCTGGCACCGGAGAACACCGTGGCGGCCTTCCAGCGTGCCTTGCAGGAAGGTGTGGACACGCTGGAGCTTGACGTCGTGCTCACCGCCGATGGGATACCGGTGGTCTCGCATGACCCGGCACTGAACCCCGATCTCACCCGCGACGCCAACGGCCGCTGGCTGGCCGGCCCCGGGCCGCTGATCCTCTCGCTGCGCTGGACTGAACTGCAGGCCTACGACGTCGGCCGTGCCCGGCCCGACAGCAAGACGGCGCGCGACTTCCCGATGCAGGTGGCGGCCGATGGCCAGCGTTTTCCGCGCCTGGCCGACGTGCTGGCCCTGGGCGGACCGCGCACCCGCTTCAACATCGAGATCAAGCGCGACCCGACGGCGCCCGAGCGTTATGCGCCCCTGCCGGCCCTGGTGGATGCTGTCGCTGCTGCGGTGCAGGCAGCCGGCGTGGCGCCGCGTGTGGTGCTGCAGAGTTTCGATTGGGCCGTGCTGCAACGCTGGCAGCAGCAGGTGCCGCAGGTCCGCACGTCCTACCTGAGCATCCAGCGGCCGAACTTCAACAACGTGGAGTCCACGGCCTGGACGGCGGGCCAGTCCTTGGCTGCGGCCGGCTCGGTACCGCGCATGGTCAAGGCCGCCGGCGGGCAGGTCTGGTCACCGTATTTCCGCGACCTGACCGAGGCCCAGGTGCGCGAGGCACAGTCCCTGGGTTTGCAGGTGGTGCCATGGACCGTCAACGAAGCGGCCGACATGGCCCGCCTGCTCGCCTGGCGGGTGGACGGCCTGATCACCGACTACCCGGACCGGGCCCGCGCGCTACGCTAGCAGGCGCTCGCCAGCAAAGAGCTGGGCCACCTGCTCGCGCTCGCGCACCAGTTGCGGCTGGCCGCCCACGATCAGCACCTCGGCGGCGCGGGGCCGGGTGTTGTAGTTGCTGGCCATCGCCATGCCGTAGGCGCCGGCCGACAGCACTGCCAGCACGTCACCCGGCTGCACCGCGAGTGCACGTTCGCGGCCGATCCAGTCGCCCGACTCGCAGACCGGGCCGACCACGTCCCAGGTTGTCGCCGGCCCGGGGCGCGCCTGGCAGGCTTCGATCGCCATCCAGGCTTCGTACATCGCCGGGCGCACCAGGTCGTTCATCGCCGCGTCGACGATGCAGAAGTTCTTGCTCGGACCGGGCTTGAGCACCTGGACCTGCGTCAGCAGCACGCCGGCATTGCCCACCAGCGAACGGCCGGGCTCCATCAGCAGCTCGCGCTGGCCGTGGCCACGGGCGTCCAGGCGCTGCAGCAACTGGGCGATCAGCGCATCGGCGGCCGGCGGGTCCTCGTCGGCGTAGCGGATGCCCAGGCCTCCGCCGACGTCGATGTGGTGCAGCGGGATGCCGTCGTCGGCCAGCGCCTCGACCAGATCGAGCAGCCGGTCCAGCGCATCCAGGTAGGGCGCGATCTGCGTGATCTGCGAGCCGATGTGGCAATCGATGCCCACCACCTCCAGCCCCGGCAAGGACGCGGCATGGCGGTAGGCCGCGCGTGCCGCGTCGTGCGGAACGCCGAACTTGTTGTCGCGCAGCCCGGTCGAGATGTAGGGGTGGGTGCCGGCGTCCACGTCGGGGTTCACACGCAGGCTCACCGGTGCACGCCGGCCCTGCGCCACGGCCTCGGCCGACAAAGTGTCCAGCTCCGGCAGGCTTTCGACGTTGAAGCAGCGCACGCCGTACTGCAGCGCCGCGCGCATCTCGGCCGGCGTCTTGCCGACGCCGGAAAACACGATGTGTTCACCCGGCACACCGGCGGCCTGGGCGCGCAGCAACTCGCCGCCGGACACGATGTCCAGGCCGCAGCCGGCACGCGCGAAGGTCTGCAGCACCGCCAGGTTGGAGTTGGCCTTCATCGCGTAGCAGATCTGGTGCCGGCGGCCCGCCAGCGCACGCTGGTACGGTGCCAGCGCGTCCAACATGGCCTGCTGCGAATACACGTAGAGCGGGCTGCCGAACTCGCGCGCCAGGTCGGCCAGCGCGAGGCCGTCCAGCGTCAGCGTGCCGGCACCATTGCGCACCAGGTGGGGGGCGCCGGGCAGCATCAGCGCCCCGGCCCGGAGGCAGCGCCGGCCGGGGCCGGCAGGCTCAACGGGCCCTTCTGGCCACAGGCCTGCAAACCCAGCACGGCGGCCAGGGTCAGCAGGGACAGCACTACACTCTTTGGCCTTCGCATCCGCAAGATTCTAGCGAGCCACCCATGGCATCCCTGAGCGACGTCGAGTACCAGCGCCTGGCCCAGGCGACCCTGTCCACGGTGGAGGCGACGGTGGACCGCTGGCTGCAGGACGATGTGGTGGACATCGATCCGCAGCGCACAGGTGGCCTGCTGGAGCTGAGCTTCCCGGGCGGCAGCAAGATCGTCGTGAACACCCAGCCGCCGCTGCAGGAACTGTGGCTGGCGTCGCGCGACGGTGGTTTCCACTTCAAGCACCACGACGGCGCCTGGCGCGACACCAAGGACGGGCGCGAATTTTTCGAGGTGCTGTCGCGTGAGGCGAGTGCACAGGCTGGCCTGGCGCTGCGCTTCCAGGCCAACTGATCAGCGCCTGAACAGGTCCAGGATGCTGTTGCGCTCGTCGCTGGACGGCGCCTGCGGCACCTGCTCATCCAGGCCCACGCTGCGCACACCGGCGCCGCCGGTGAACTCGTCGTAGATCCACAGGCCGTCCTGCGCCACCACACCGGCTGGCGGTGCGGGCTCGGCCACGGGCACACCCTTGAGCGCATGGGCCATCAGGTCGATCCACACCGGCAGGGCCAGGCCACCCCCCGTTTCGCGCGAGCCGAGCTTCTTGGGTGTGTCGTAGCCGATCCAGACCACGCCCACCAGACTGGGGTGGTAACCCGCGAACCAGGCGTCCATCGAGTCGTTGGTGGTGCCGGTCTTGCCGTACAGGTCGGGCCGCTTCAACAGGCGCTGCGCGTTGGCGGCCGTGCCCGAGCGCGTGATCTCCTGCAGCAGCGAAGCCATCACGAAGGCGTTGCGCTCTTCCAGCGTGCGCAGGCTCTCGTCCAGCACGACCGGCGGTGTTTCGCGCAACACCCGGCCCTGGCTGTCGGTGACCTTGACGATCAATGACGGTGGCAGCAGGTACCCGCCGGTGGCAAACACGCCGTAGGCGCTGGCCATCTGCAGCGGGGTCACGGTGCCGGCGCCCAGGGCCATGGTCAGGTAGGCGGGGTGCTTCTCCCGCTCGAAGCCGAAGCGGGTGATCCACTCCTGCGCGTATTCCGGGCCGATGGACTGCAGCACGCGGATCGACACCATGTTCTTGGACTTGGCCAGCGCCGTGTGCAGCGGCAGCGGGCCAGCGAACTCGCCGTCGTAGTTCTTCGGCTCCCAGGGCTGGCTGCCGGTGTCGGCGGCGTCGAAGAACAGCGGCGCGTCGTTCACCACCGTGGCCGGCGTGAAACCCTTCTCCAGCGCGGCCGAGTAGACAAAGGGCTTGAAGCTGGAACCCGGCTGGCGCAGCGCCTGCGTCACATGGTTGAACTTGCTCTTGCCAAAGTCGAAGCCGCCCACCAGGGCGCGGATGGCGCCGGTGCGAGGGTCGGTGGCCACCAGGGCGCCTTCCACCTCGGGCTGCTGGGTCAGTGACCACTGGCCCTTGGTGTCCTGCAGTGCACGCACCACGGCCCCCCGGCGGATCTGGATCTTGGGCGGTGCCTTGGCCGCCAGGCCCGAGGCCACGGGCTTCAGCCCGGCGGCCGGCACGGTGATGGTCTCGCCGGTCTGCAGCACCGCCTTGACCTGCTTCTCCGAGGCCTCCAGCACCACGGCCGCGCGCAACTCGTCCTGGTCGGGGTGGTCGGCCAGGGCTTCGGCCACCCGGGCATCCACCGCGGCGGGGTCGGACGGCAGGTCCACATAGGCCTCCGGGCCACGGTAGAACTGGCGCTGCTCGTAAGTGAGGATGCCGCGGCGCAGGGCCTTGTAGGCCGCCTGCTGCAGGCCGGAATCGACCGACAGCACCACGTTCAGCCCGCGCGAGTAGGTCTCGTCGCCGTACTGCGCGTAGACCAGCTGCCGCGCCGTCTCGGCCACGTATTCGGCGTGCACGGCCACGGTTTGCGCCGGGCGCAGCCGCAACACCTGGGCCCGGGCCTGGTCACGTTGAGCGGCGTCGATGTAGCCGTTGTCCAGCATGCGCTCGATCACGTACTGCTGGCGCACCGTGGCGCGGCGCAGGTTGGCGATCGGGTTGAAGGCCGACGGTGCCTTGGGGATGCCGGCCAGCATGGCCGCCTCGGCGATGCTGAGGTCGGGCAGGGCCTTGCCAAAATAGACCTCCGCCGCCGCGGCAAAACCATGGGCGCGGTGGCCCAGGAAAATCTGGTTCAGGTAGAGCTCGAGGATCTGGTCCTTGTTCAGCAGGCGCTCGATCTTCCAGGTCAGCAGCACCTCGTAGATCTTGCGTGTGAAGGTCTTTTCGGTGGAGAGGTAGAAGTTGCGCGCCACCTGCATGGTGATGGTGGAGGCCCCCTGGCTGCGCGCGTCGCGCAGGTTCTCGATCACGGCCCGCACCATGCCCTTGTAGTCGACGCCGTCGTGTTCGTAGAAGCGGGCGTCTTCGGCGGCCAGCACCGCCTGCTTCATCACCGGCGGGATCTGGGCGATGGGGATGAAGGTGCGCCGCTCCTCGCCAAACTCACCCAGCAGCACGCCGTCCGACGAATACACGCGCAGCGGCAGCTTGGGGCGGTAGTCGCTGAGGCTGCTCACTTCCGGCAGGTTGGGGTAGGCCACCGCCAAGGCGACACCGACCACCAGCGCGATGGCCAGGACCCCTGCCGTTGCGAGCCCGGCGGCCCAACTGAACATGCGCAGCAACCAGTGGCGGGCACCGTGGGTGGCGGCGGGCGGGGGTGTTGTCATCGTTCGAGAAGCCTGAGGCGCGATTATAGGAAGCCCCCTCTTGTAACCGCCCTGGCGCCTGTCCGTGAATTCCGGCACAGGCCTCAGGGTTCACCCCGGAAATGAATTGCGGGTTGTTTCAACTGCAGTTTGCAGCGTCGGGCCAGCGCAACGAGCGACACACTCGCTTTGGCATTTTCTCTTTGGTGCACAAGGGCTTTACTGCTAGCATTGAAGTAACTTCTTAACAATCCGGGGGTACTCCTTCACCTCTGGGGAGTGGAGCTTCGTGAGCTTTCTGGACGTACTGCTGGGCCGCAAACATCCGCCTGTGATCGGGTTGGACATCAGTTCGTCGAGCGTGAAGCTCGTCGAATTGGGTCAATCCGCGAGCGGCGAATTCGTGCTTGAACGCTTCGGTTCCGAGCCGTTTGAAAAGGGCTGGATCACCGACGGCCAGATCGAGAAGTTCGACGAGGTGGCCGAGGCCGTCCGCAAGGTGGTGGCCAAGAGTGGCACCAAGACCAAGCAGGTCGTGATGGCCATGCCGCAATCGGCGGTCATCACCAAGAAGATCATGCTGCCCGCCGGCCTGCGCGACGAGGAGATGGAACTCCAGGTCGAATCCGAGGCCAACCAGTACATCCCGTTTTCGCTGGACGAGGTGAGCCTGGACTTCTGCGTCATCGGCCCCAGCCCCACCTCGGCGGGTGACGTCGAGGTGCTGATCGCCGCCTCGCGCAAGGACCGTGTGCAGGACCGCCAGGGCCTGGCGGAAGCCGCAGGCCTCAAGCCGGTGGTGCTGGACATCGAATCCCACGCTTCCCGCCTGGCCATGGGCCGCATCGTCGGCGGCCTGCCCAACGAGGGGCGCGATGCGCTGGTGGCGCTGTTCGAGATCGGTGCCGACACCACCAGCCTGAAGGTGCTGCGCGACGATGAGATGCTGTACGACCGCGACCAGGCCTTTGGGGGTTCGCAGCTCACGCAGCTGATCTCCCGCCAGTACGGTTTTTCGTTCGAAGAGGCCGAGGCCAAGAAGCTGGCTGGTGACCTGCCCGAAGATTACGACAGCGCCATCCTGGCCCCCTTCGTCGACAGCCTGTCGCAGGAAATCGGCCGCGCGCTGCAGTACTTCTTCACCAGCACGCCGCACCACAAGGTGCACTATGTGATGCTGGGCGGCGGCACGGCCACGTTGCCAGGCCTGAAGGACCGCGTGACCGACCTCACCGGCTTTGCCTCGATGGTGGTCAATCCATTTGAAGGCATGCAGCTCGGGTCCGCCGTGCGTGAAAGCCGGGTCCGCCGCGAGGCACCGTCGTACCTGACAGCCTGCGGCCTGGCCATGCGGAGGTTCGTTCAGTGATCCTCATCAACCTGCTGCCGCACCGCGAGGAGAAGCGCCAGCAACGCAAGAAGGCCTTTTTTGTGGGCCTGGGCCTGGCGGCCGCGGCCGGTGCGGTGGCTGTCGGTGGCTGGTTTTCTGTGTTGCAGCAGATGCAGGCGGCGCAAGCTTCGCGCAACGAGATGTTGCGCGCCGAAATCAAGAAGCTGGACGCGCAGATCAAGGACATCGCCCAACTGCGCACCGAGATCGAGGCCCTGAAAGCGCGCCAGAAGGCCGTCGAGGACCTGCAGACCGACCGCAACACACCGGTCTACCTGCTCAATGAGCTGGTCAAGCAGGCGCCGGAGGGCATCTACCTCTCGGCCATTCGCCAGAACGGCAACCTGGTCACGATCACCGGCGTCGCGCAGACCAACGAGCGGGTCTCGGAGTTCCTGCGCAACACCTTGTACAACTCGCCCTGGCTCGAAAAACCCGAGTTGGTGGAGATCAAGGCGGCCGCCGTGCCTGCGGCGCAGGCCCGCGACCGTGAACGCGCAGCCGAGCAACGACGCCTGTTCGACTTCACCATGCGGGTGTCGATCAAACGCCCCCCGTCCGCCGTGGCCGAGGCCGACGCGGCTTCGGCACCCAAAGGCAAGGCGCCGACCAAGCGCGCCGCCGCCAAGGCTTCGTGAGGACGACGATGGCCCAAGCATCGAGCTTCAGTTTTGACGTTGCCAGCGGCTTTGAGCGTGCGGCATCCCAGTTCCGCGGCCTGAACAGCCGCGAACCCGGTCAATGGCCGCCATTGCCCAAGATCGGCGCGTGGCTGGTGGCCGCCCTGGCGGTGGTGGTGGCCGGCTGGTTTGTCGTGGTGTCCGACGCCAACGACGCACTGGTCGCCGAACGTGCCAAGGAAGACCCGCTGCGCAACGAGTTCCGCGACAAGCTGCGCCAGGCCGTGAACCTGGGCGAGCTGCGCAAGCAGAAGCTGCAGGTCGAGGAATACGTCACCCAGCTTGAAAAGCAGCTGCCGGGCAAGGCCGAAATGGACGCGCTGCTGTCCGACATCAACCAGGCTGGGCTCGGCCGCGGCCTGCAGTTTGAGCTGTTCAAGCCGGGTCAGGTCGAGGTCAAGGACTTCTACGCCGTGCTGCCGATCTCGGTGAAGGTGAGCGGCCGGTACCACGACATCGGTGCCTTCGCGGCTGACGTGGCCAACCTGTCGCGCATCGTCACGCTGCACAACGTCGTCATCACACGCCCGCCGCGTGACGCCACCGCCACCACGCTGACGATGGAGGCTTCGGCCCGCACCTACCGCTACCTGGACCCGGCCGAAGTGGACGAGCAGAAACAGCGCCGTGCTGCCGCCACCAAGGGCAAGGGTGGCGACAACAAGGCCAAGGCCAAGGGGGCCGCCAAATGAGCGCCGCCCTCCACCGAGGTGGCGCCGTGCTGGCTCTGCTGCTGCTGGCCGGTTGCAGCGCCAACCAGGATGAGCTGCGCAGCTGGATGGACGGCCAGAGGCGCGACGTCAAACCCAACGTGACGGCCCTGGCCGCACCCAAGAAGTTCGACCCCGAACCCTATGCGTCGGCGCAAGCGGTGGACCCGTTCAGCGCCCAGAAGCTGTCGGTGGCCATCAAACAGGAGGCGCGGCAGCCCAATTCGCTGCTGGCCGCCGAGATGAACCGCCGCAAGGAACCACTCGAAGCCTATCCGCTGGACAGCATGTCCATGGTGGGCAGTGTGGCGCGGGGTGGGCAGCCGTTTGCCCTGTTGCGGGTTGACAGCCTGCTGTACCAGGTCAAGCTGGGTGACTACCTGGGCCAGAACTTTGGCCGTGTCACCCGCATCGGCGAAACAGAAGTGACCCTGCGCGAAGTGGTGCAGGACGCGGCCGGCGAGTGGATCGAACGCCCCGCCAGTCTGCAGTTGCAGGAGAGGGCGCGATGAGCCGGCCGATCAGGAATACCGAGGAGATTCGCATCATGCACAAGTGGCGCGCCGGGCTGGCAGCGTTTGTCGTCGGTTGTTGCCTGCCGTTGGCCGCCTGGGCGCAAAACGCGATCCAGTCGATCACCAGCACCCAGCAAGCCGGTACCGAGGTGGTGCGCATCGAACTGAAGGAGGCGCTGAAGACCGTGCCGGCCGGGTTTTCGGTGCAGACGCCGCCCCGCATCGCGATTGATCTGCCCGGGGTGGGCAACGAACTTGGCCGCAGCGCGGTCGAGATCAACCAGGGCAACCTGCGTTCGGTCAGCGTGGCCCAGGCGGGTGACCGCACACGCCTGGTGCTGAATTTGAAGGCCGCCTCCAGCTACCGCGCGCAGCTGGAAGGCAAGGCGCTGGTGCTGGTGCTGGACGGCGTCGCCGGCGCACCGGCCATGGTGCAGGCGCCGGCTGCCGCCGCTCCCGCAGCCGCCGCCACGCAGTTTGCCCCGGCCCAGAACCAGGAAGCGCAGGCCCTGCGCGACATCGATTTCCGTCGTGGCCCCGACGGTGCCGGCCGTGTGCTGGTCACGCTGCCCAGCACGCAGGTGGGTGTGGACATCCGCCAGCAAGGCCAGAGCCTGGTGGTGGAGTTCCTGCGCTCCACGCTGCCCGAGCCCCTGCGCCGTCGGCTGGACGTCACCGACTTCGGCACCCCGATCCAGAGTGTGTCCACCTTCCAGAGCGGCGACCGCGTGCGCCTGGTGGTGGAGCCGCGCGGTGATTGGGAACACAGCGCGTACCAGACCGACAACCAGTTCGTGCTCGAGGTTCGGCCGATGAAGGTCGACCCGAACAAACTGACGCAAGGCCCGGGCTTCCAGGGTGAGAAGCTGAGCCTGAACTTCCAGAACATCGAAGTTCGCGCGCTGCTGCAGGTGATCGCCGACTTCACCAACTTCAACGTCGTGACCAGCGACACGGTCACCGGCAACGTCACGCTGCGCCTGAAGGATGTGCCCTGGGACCAGGCTCTGGACATCATCCTGCAGAGCAAAGGCCTGGGTGTGCGCAAAAACGGCAACGTGCTGTGGATCGCGCCCAAGGACGAACTCAGCGCCAAGGAGCAGCTGGACCTGGAAGCGAAGAAAAAGATTGCCGAACTGGAGCCGCTGCGCACGCAGTCGTTCCAGCTCAACTACACCAAGGCCGAGGACGTGGCCAAGGGTCTGACCGGCCAGAACCAAGGGGGCGGTCAATCGAGCCAAGCTGGCAGCAACAGCCAGGTCACGCGCATCCTGTCGCCGCGCGGCAGCGTGATCTTCGAACAGCGCACCAACCAGCTGTTCGTGTCGGACATCCCGTCCAAGCTGGAGGAGATCACGGCGCTGATCGCCAAGATCGACATCCCGGTGCGCCAGGTGCTCATCGAAGCCCGCATCGTCGAGGCGGATGACACGTTCGGTCGCTCCCTGGGCGTCAAGCTCGGCGCGGTGGACCTGACCCGTCCGCAGCGCACCGGCATCACGGTGGGTGGCAATTACACGGCCGTGGGCGCGCAGACCGGCCAGGTGGCGCTGCCCATCGAGTTCAGCAACACGCAGATGGTCAACCTGCCGGCCAACGTCAGCTCGCTGGGCGGTGCCAGTGCGGCCACCTTCGCGCTGTCGCTGTTCAACTCCTCGGCCAACCGCTTCCTGAACCTGGAACTGTCGGCCCTGGAGGCCGACGGCAAGGGCAAGATCGTCTCCAGCCCGCGTGTCATCACGGCCGACCAGGTGAAGGCCTTGATCGAGCAGGGCGAAGAACTGCCGTACCAGGCCGCCACCTCCAGCGGCGCCACCAACATCCAGTTCCGCAAGGCCAACCTCAAGCTGGAGGTGACGCCGCAGATCACGCCCGAGGGCAACGTGATCCTGGACGTGGATGTCAACAAGGACAGCGTCGGCCGCAACACCACCGCCGGTTTTGCCATCGACACCAAACACGTCAAGACCCAGGTGCTGGTGGAAAACGGCGGCACCGTGGTGATCGGCGGCATCTTCACGCAGACCGAGCGCAACGAAACCAACAAGGTGCCCTTCCTGGGTGACCTGCCGGTGGTGGGCAACCTCTTCAAGAGCAACACCCGCAGCTCGGAGCGCACGGAACTGTTGATCTTCATCACCCCCAAGATCGTGACCGACCGTTCGGCGGCACGTTGAGCGAGGCGCTGGACATGACTCGGACTTTCATTCGCGGTGGTTGGCGCGCCGCTTTCGGGGCGCTGTTGATCGCCACCCTGGCCGCTTGTGGCGGGGGTTCCGACACCTGCGTCGATGTCACCGGAGGCACGGCCTGCGAAGGCAACGGCGGCGGTGGCACGACACCGACGCCGGTGGCGGCGGATCTGGTGCTGGTGTTGAGCGCTGCGTCGGTGTCCAACAGCGGCACGGCCACTGTCACGGCCACCGTCACCACGCTGGACGCCAACCGCAATGCCCTGGCGGGTGCACCGGTGACGTTGAGCGCGAACGCAGGCGGCATCGTGACGGTGC
Organism: Rubrivivax sp.; assembly: GCA_018780805.1. Lineage (GTDB taxonomy): Bacteria > Pseudomonadota > Gammaproteobacteria > Burkholderiales > Burkholderiaceae_C > Rubrivivax. The sequence continues at coordinate 11,152 of JADMJD010000134.1, forward strand.
CAGGCGCCGTCACGGTCAGCAATTCTTCCGGTGTGCTGACGGGTGTTGTTGGCATCGGGTCCGACACCACGGTGCGCACGATCACGGTCACGGCGGTGTCCGGATCGATCACCCGCTCGGCGGCCCTGAGCGTCGTGGCCAACCCCGATGGCGCACAGGCCACCTCCATCGAAGTCCTGGCCAGCGCAACGACGGTCAAGACCGGCGGTGACACGGTGCTGCTGACCGCTTTTGTCAAGGACGCCAGCAACAACGCAATGGCCAGCCAGCCCGTGTCGTTCTCTGCGTCGACCGGAACGCTCAGCGCCGTGGGCGCGATCACCAACGCCAGCGGTGCTGCAACGGCCTCGTTTTCTGCCGGCAGCGACAGGAGCAACCGGTCGGCCACGGTCACGGTAACGGCCGGAGCCATCACGCAGACCCTGGTGCTGCAGATCCAGGGCACCAGCCTGACCATTTCCGGGCGCGAGAGTCTGGCCCTGAACGACACGGCCGACTACACGGTGACAGCAGAAGACTCCAACGGCAACCGGCTATCGGGCGTCACGGTCACGGCCACGAGCCAGAGCGGCAACTTTGTGTCGCCAGACGCAGCCGTGACGGACGCCAGTGGGCAGGCCACCTTCCGCTTGGTCAGCACACGCGCCGGTGCGGACACGCTGCGGTTCTTCGGCGCAGGGGCGCAGAAGCTGACCAACGTGACGGTCAGCGGTGACGACTTTTCGTTCACCACGCCAGCAGCCAACACGCTGGTCAACATTGGCCAGAGCCAGACCATCAGCGTCAACTACCGCGTCGGTGGTGTGGCCCAAGCCGGCAGTGCGATCACGTTCGCGGCGACCGGTGGCACGCTGACGTCGACTGCGGTGACAACCAATGCCAGCGGTGTGGCCACCACCAGCATCAGTTCCACGTCCGCAGGCCCGGTGATCGTGCAAGCCACGGTCGCGGGCGGCACGACCAGTGCCACGCTGCCGATCTCTTTTGTTGCCACCAACCCGGCCAGTCTGGTGCTGCAGGTCGGGCAGGCGTCGATTGCGCCGAACCCCGCAGGCTCCACCACCAACAACACGCAGATCATTGCGCGTGTGGTGGACGCAGCCAACAACCCGGTGCAGGGCAAGGCGGTCACCTTCCGCCGGGTCGCGGACCCCAGCGGCGGCAGCTTGCAGCAGGCGTCGGCCACCACCGATGCCAGCGGGCAGGCGACCGTGACCTATGTGTCGGGCTCACAGAGTACCGCGGCCAACGGCGTGGTGCTGGAAGCCAGTGTTCCAAACGAAGCTGGTACGGCCATCACTGGCATTGCATCGCTCACGGTCAACCAGACGGCCTTGTTCATCACCCTGGGCACGGGCAACGTCGTGGCCAGCCTGGATGCCCAGACCTACCGCAAGGACTGGGTGGTCTATGTCACCGACGCCGACGGCAATGCGGTGTCGGGTGTGACCTTGACCTTCCGTGCGATCCCGACAAAGTTTGGGCGCGGCCGCTTAGTCTTTCTCGACCCTGTGTGGGGTTACCAGTCCCCAATTGAAACTTGCCCAAATGAAGACGTGGACCGTGACGGCATTCTCGATTCGGTGATCGACGAGGATACGGACGGTGACGGTGTGCTTGATGCAGGCGAGGACAGGAACAGCAACGGGGTTCTTGACACAGACGAAGATACCAACAACAACGATGTGCTTGACCCGGGCGAAGATAAGAATGGCAACGGGAGGCTCGACTTCAACGAAGACGACAATGGCGACGGGGTCCTCTGGCCAGGCAACGTGGTGGCGGTTTCGCCGGGCTCGGTGCAGACCGATGCCACCGGCCGGGCCACGATCTCGTTGATCTACGCCGAGTCCTACGCGCCGTGGGTGGAGGTCACGCTGACAGCGACCGCCCGTGTCTCCGGCACCGAATCGCGCCGCGACGCCACCTTCACGCTGCCGGGCCAGGCCGCCGACTTCTCGGATGAGGAGGTCCCGCCGGCCGGTGTGGTCAGTCCGTTCGGCGACCTGGGGCTCACCGTCCCCGCCGGTTGCACCCGTCCCGGGACGCTGTAAGCCCGCGTGATCGTTTCCCTGGTCGGCATGCCCGGCTGTGGCAAGTCCACGGTCGGGCGGCATCTTGCGCGCCAGCTGGGCCGGCGTTTTGTCGACAGCGACGCCGAGATCGAACGTGAGATCGGCGCCTCGATCCGCACCTGGTTTGACGCCCATGGCGAAGCCGCTTTCCGCGATGTCGAACAACGGGTGATCGAGGCGTTGACCCAGCAGGACGGCATCATCCTGGCCACCGGTGGCGGGGCCGTGCTGCGGCCCGCCAACCGCGACGCCCTGCACAGCCGCAGCCAGGTCTTCTACCTGCGCTCGTCGCCCGACGAACTGGCGCGCCGCCTGCGCAACGACACCCAGCGCCCGCTGCTGCAAGGTGGGGACCCGCTGCGCAAGCTGCGGGATCTGTTCCGCGAGCGTGATCCGCTGTACCGGCGCACCGCCCACTTCGTGGTCGAGACTGCGCGGCCTTCGGTGCCGGCACTGCTGAACATGGTGCTGATGCAGCTGGAGCTGGCGGGCCATGTGGACCCTTCGCTGGTGCCCTCGCCCGTGGACACTGGCCCGGCCTGAGCTGCACCCGAGCGCGGTCTTACACTGCGCGGCATGAAGGCTGCACTGCCCCCCGTCGAACATGTGCCCGTGCAAACCGAGGGCGGCCACTACACCATCCTGATCGGCGGCGGTGTGCTGGCGCAGCCGGCGTCCTGGGCCGATCTGCCACGCGCGGCCCATGCTGTCATCGTCAGCAACACCACCGTGGCACCGTTGTACGCCGACGCCGTGGCCGGCCAGCTGGCGCAGCGTTACACCCGCGTCAGCCGCGTGGTGCTGCCTGACGGTGAGGCGCACAAGGACTGGACCACGCTGAACCTGATCTTCGACCACCTGCTGGCCGAAGGCTGCGACCGCAAGACCGTGCTGTTTGCGCTCGGCGGCGGCGTGGTGGGCGACATCACCGGGTTTGCCGCCGCCACCTACATGCGCGGCGTGCCCTTCGTGCAACTGCCCACCACGCTGCTGGCCCAGGTGGATTCGTCGGTGGGCGGCAAGACGGCGGTGAACCACCCGCTGGGCAAAAACATGATCGGCGCGTTCTACCAGCCGCAACGGGTGCTGTGCGACCTGGACACCCTGGCCACCTTGCCGGCCCGCGAGTTCAGCGCCGGGTTGGCCGAGGTGATCAAGTACGGTCCGATCGCCGACCAGGCCTTCCTGGGCTGGTTGGACACCCATCTGGACGCCCTGCTGGCGCGTGACGCCCAGGCGCTGGCGACCGCCGTGCGGCGCTGCTGCGAGATCAAGGCCGAGGTCGTGGGGCAGGACGAAAAGGAAGCCGGCCTGCGCGCCATCCTGAACTTCGGCCACACCTTCGGCCACGCCATCGAATCGGGTCTGGGTTACGGCGAATGGCTGCACGGCGAGGCGGTGGGCTGCGGCATGGTGCTGGCGGCCGAGCTGTCGGTGCGCCTCGGGCACATTCCGGCAGCTTATGCCGAACACCTGAGCCACCTGATCGAACGCGCCGGCCTGCCGGTGCGTGCGCCGGCGCTGGGCGTGCAGCGTTACCTGCGGTTGATGCGGCTGGACAAGAAGGCCGAAGCGGGCGAGATCCGCTTCGTGGTGATCGCGGCGCCGGGCCGGGCTGCTGTGCAAGCGGCGCCGGATGCCCTGGTCGAAGCCGTGCTGCGCACCCACGGCGGCGCATGACGGGCCTGGCGCGTTGGGCCAGCGACCCGGCCCGCAGTCGCGGCCGCCGCCATGCCGAGCCGTCACCCACGCCACGCACCGAACACCAGCGCGACCGGGACCGCATCGTGCACAGCACGGCCTTCCGGCGCCTGGTCTACAAGACACAAGTCTTCGTCAACCACGAGGGTGACCTGTTCCGCACCCGCTTGACCCACTCGCTGGAGGTGGCGCAGCTCGGCCGTTCGATGGCACGGTTGCTGCGCCTGAACGAAGACCTGGTCGAAGCCATCGCACTGGCGCATGACCTCGGTCACACCCCTTTTGGCCACGCCGGGCAGGACGCCTTGCATGCCTGCATGGCACCCTACGGCGGCTTCGAGCACAACCTGCAGAGCCTGCGGGTGGTGGACGAGCTGGAGCAGCGTTACGCCGGCTTCGACGGACTGAACCTCAGCTTCGAGGCGCGTGAGGGCATCCTCAAGCGCTGTGCACGGCCCGTCGCCGAGCGCCTGGAACAGCAGGAGCCCGGCGGCATCGGCCGCCGTTTTCTGGATGGTACCCAGCCCGGCCTGGAGGCGCAGCTGGTGAACCTGGCCGACGAGATCGGCTACAACGCACACGACATCGACGACGGCGTGCGTTCCGGCCTGCTGACGCTGGCCCAGCTGGAGAACCTGCCGCTGGTCGACCGTTTCCGTGCCGAGGCCCTGCACGACCACCCCACACTGGATGGCCAACCGCGCCGGCTGCTGGCCGAGACCCTGCGCCGCCTGCTGTCGGCACAGGTCTACGACGTGGTCGCGGAGACCACCCGACGCCTGTCGGCCGCCGATCCGGCCGACGCCGACGCGGTGCGACGGCTGCCACCCCTGGTGGCGGCCAGCGAACAGGTCAAACACGACGCGGCTTCGCTCAAGCGCTTTCTCTTTGCCGCGCTGTACCGCCACCCGCAGGTGATGGCCACGACGGACTGCGCCCGGGCCGTCGTGAAAGAACTGTTCGAGGCCTACCTGTCGTCGCCGGCGGAGCTGCCCGCCGACCATGCAGCCCGTGCCGACACCCCGCGTGCGGTGGCCGACTACATCGCCGGCATGACCGACCGTTTTGCGCAGCGTGAACACCACCGGCTGACCGGCCGCCAGGCCTTCGACACCGGCATGGCGTGAAGGGCTGACGGCCATGGCACGACTGCCGCGTCTGGCCCTGGCTGGCCAACCGCACCTGGTGCAGCAGGCCTGCGTGCATGGGCAGCTGCTGGCGCTGGACGACACCGACCGCTCCCAGCTGCTGGCCGCCTTGCACGAAGCGGCGCGCGCCCACGGGGTGCACGTCTGGGCTTATGTGCTGTTGCCCCAGGCCTTGCAGCTGGTGGTCTGCCCCGCCACCGACGCTGGCCTGGGCCGCATGATGCAGGCGCTGGGCCGGCGCTATGTGCAGGCCTTCAATCGCCGCCACCAGCGCAGCGGCGCGCTGTGGGCGGGCCGCTTCCGGGCCGCCGTCGTCGAGCCCGGGCCCTGGCTGCTGGCGGCGTTGGCGCAGGTGGACCGGCTGGGCGCAGCGTCTGCCGCCTGGAGCAGCGCTCCCCACCACCTGGGCCAGCGCCACGACCCGCTGCTGGCCGAGCCGCCCGAGTTCTGGACCCTGGGCAACACGCCCTTCGAGCGTGAATCGGCCTGGCAGCGGCGCCTGGACAGCCCCCCCGATGCCGAGATGGAGGCCGCCTTGGCACGCGCTGTGCATGGCACCTGGGCAGCAGGATCTCCGGCGTTCGTGGCCGGCCTGGCAGAGGCTGTCGGGCGACCGACAGCACCGCGCAAAGCCGGCCGGCCGATCAGGAAAGCACACGGAAATTGATGTGTCCCCATTTATATACTGTCATTGAAATGCCAGTTGCATTGACACTCTGACCCCAATTAAACGGGCTTGCCGTGATTGCTGCACTGCGGTAGGCTCCCCATCCCTGCAGACTGCCTGGAGAGCGCCATGACCACGGCCGCCCCGTCCCCCGAAGAGATCCAAGCCCTGGCCGACCAGGGCCTCTACGCGGCGAATGAACACGACGCCTGCGGCGTGGGTTTCGTGGCGCACATCAAGGGCCAGAAGGCGCACTCCATCATCCAGCAGGGCCTGAAGATCCTGGAGAACCTGGACCACCGGGGCGCCGTGGGCGCGGACAAGCTGATGGGCGACGGCGCCGGCATCCTGATCCAGATCCCGGACGAGTTTTTCCGCGCCGAGATGGCGGCGCAAGGCGTCGAACTGCCGCCGCCGGGTGAATACGGCGTCGGCATGATCTTCCTGCCCAAGGAGCACGCGTCCCGTCTGGCCTGCGAGCAGGAGCTGGAGCGTGCCATCAAGGCCGAGGGTCAGGTCCTGCTGGGCTGGCGCGAGGTGCCCGTGGACCGCGAGATGCCGATGTCGCCCACGGTGCGCGCCAAGGAGCCGGTGATCCGCCAGATCTTCATCGGCCGCGGCCCGGACGTCATCGTGCCCGACGCGCTGGAGCGCAAGCTCTACGTGATCCGCAAGACGGCCAGCAGCGCGATCCAGGCGCTCAAGCTCACGCACAGCCGCGAGTACTACGTGCCCAGCATGAGCTGCCGCACCATCATCTACAAGG
>JADMJD010000022.1 GCA_018780805.1 Rubrivivax sp.
CCAGCTCGGCCATGATCTTCAGGCGCGAGATCAGCGCCGCGTGCAGCGCCTTGTTGGGCTGCACCACCTCGCGCAGCGTACCGTCCACGCGGAAGCGCACTGCGCTGCTGCGTTCGTAGGGTTCGATGTGGATGTCGCTGGCGCCGTCCTTCGCGGCCTGCGTCAGCAGCGCATTCAGCATGCGGATGATGGGCGCGTCATCCGCCGCTTCCAGCAGGTCTTCCACCGCCGGCAGCTCCTGCATCATGCGGCTGAGGTCGACGCCACTTTCCACCTCGCCGATCACGGCGGCGGCGCTGCTCTCGCCGCCGGCATAGGCCGCTGCGATGCGCTGCACCAGCGTGGCCGCGGCTTCGTGCTCCTGGCGCGCCACCGCAAACAACCGGCCGACCTCGGCCAGCGCCGCCAACGGCGTGTTTTCGGCCGCCCAGAGCACCAGCTCCTGGCCGTCGTCTTCCAGCAGCAGCACGTTGGCCTTGGCGAACGTGTAGGGCAGGGGGTGGCGGGCGCCCATGTCAGTTTTTAGGCGCAGGGGCGGGCGCAGTTGCGCGTGCAGGTGCCGGCGCGGAACCCGGCAATTCCGGCAGCACCGGCGCGCCTTCGACCGGCAGCATCGGGTTGCTGGTGGGCTGCTGCACCTGCTGCTGCTGGCGCAGCTGCTCGTAGCGCTCGGCGCTGATCTTGTTGGCGCTGGCCTGGTCGCGCATCACCACCGGACGCAGGAAGACCATCAGGTTGGTGCGGCGTTTTTCGCGGCTTTCGCTTCGGAACAGCGCGCCGATGTACGGGATGTCGCCCAGCAGCGGCACCTTGGACTTGTTTTCGATGAAACGGTCTTCGATCAGGCCGCCCAGCACGATGATCTGGCCGTCGTCCACCACCACCTGCGATTCGATGGACCGTTTGGTGGTGGACGGGCCGGCGTTGCTGGTGCCCACCGCGGCCGTGTCCTTCACGCTGCTCTGTTCCTGGTAGATCGTCATGCGCACGGTGCCGCTTTCGCCGATCTGCGGCCGGATGCGCAGCGTGATGCCCACGTCCTTGCGTTCGATGGTCTGGAACGGGCTGCTGGTGGACGTGCCGGTGTTGGTGAACTGGCCGGTGATGAAGGGCACGTTTTCGCCGACCACGATCTTGGCTTCTTCGTTGTCCAGCGTGATCAGATTCGGGGTGCTGACGATGTTGGTGCTGGCCTGGCTCTGCAGCATGCGGGCGATGGCGGCCAGCGCGTAGGTGCCGCCGAAGTTGCGCACCAGGCCGATGTTGAAACCTTCGCCCAGGTTGATCTCACCGGCCGCGGCGCCGGTGTTCAGGTTGATGATGTTGCCGCCGGCCCGGCCGGTGAAGTTGGTGCCCAGCCCGACCAGGTTGCTGTCGCCGCTGTTGCCCAGCAGGCCTTGCCACTGGAAGCCGAAGTCGGCCGCGTTGTCGCCGCTCACCTCGACGATCATGCTTTCGATGTAGACCTGCGCGCGGCGGGCGTCCAACTGCTCCACCATGGCCCGCACCTGGCGGTACAGCGGCTCGGGCGCGCTGATGATCAGCGAGTTGGTCGCCGGGTCGGCCTGGATGAAGCCCCCGGTGCTGGGCGCTGCAGCGCTGCTCACAGGGCTGGTGGCCTGCGCGCTGGCGCCGGCGGTGGCACCGGCTGTCGGCGTGGCCGGGGCCGGGGTGCTGGTGCCCGTCAACGGCGAGCCGCCGCTGCTGCCACCGCTGCTGGCGCCGGTGCCGGCAAAGGCCGCGCGCAGCACCGTGGCCAGGCGCACCGCGTCGGCGTTTTTCAGGTGGATGACCCAGATGCCACCCGCCGGCCCCAGGCCCGCCGTGGGCACGTCCAGCTGCGCCACGACAGCGCGCACCTGCGCCAGCCGCGCGGCATTGGGCGCCCGCACGATCAGCGCGTTGGCGCGTGGCTCGGCCACCACCGTGACCGCCCCGCCCTGGGCCGCCGCAGCCGCGGCCGGGGCGGCACCGCCGACGCCCGTGCCCACCAGCCGTTGCACCAGCGTGGCCAGGTCGGCCGCCACCGCGTGTTTCAGCGGAATCAGGTCGATGTCGGTGTCGTTGGGCCGGTCGAGTGCGGCGACGATCTGCGCGATTCGGCGCAGGTTGTCGGCGTAGTCGGTGATGATCAGCGCGTTGCCGCCGGGGTTGGCGTTGATGGTGTTGTTGGCCGTGATCAGCGGGCGCAGCACGGCCACCAGGTTGTTCGGGCTCTGGTGCTGCAGCGTGAAGATCTGTGTGATGACCTGGTCGCCCTTGGGGCCGACCTCGCCCACCGAGACGGTGCCGGTCTGGATCTTGGCGTCGGCCTCGGGCACCACCTTCAGCAGGCCGCCGTTGTCCACCATGGCAAAACCCAGGCCGCGCAGCGCCGACAGGTAGGTGAGGTAGGCCTCGCGCACGCTGATGGCCTGTTCGCTGTAGACCGTGATCGAGCCCTTCACGCGCGGGTCGACCGCGATCTGGCGGCCGATCATCGCGCCGAAGGCACGCGACACGGCGTCGATCTCGGCGTTCACGAAGTTCACGGTCACCGGCGCCCGCGAGCGCGCCGCCGCACCTTCGCCAGGCGCCTGCGCCAGCAGCGGCGCGGCGGGCAGCAGGCAGGCGGCCAGCAGCAAGGGGGAAAGGGTTCGGCGCAGTTTCATGGTCATCCGATGGCAATGAGCGACCGCGCACCCTGGCGGCGGCCGATGATGTTGAGCAGGTTGGCCAGCGCAGCTTCGGCGCCGCTGGCGGCGCTGGCTTCACCGCGGAAGCGCAGGCCCGAGGCGGCCCATTCGCCGCTGCCGCTCAGGCGCAACGCGCCGTCCAGCGTCAGCAGGTTCAGGCGTGGCACACCGTCGGCGGCGGCCAGCTGCAGCCGGTAGCTGCCGAGCACGGGCAAGGTGGACAGGCGCGAGGCCATGCGTTGCAGGTCCACCACCGCGCTGCCCGCCAGCTGCCAGCGCCCACCCGCCGACTGCAACGCCAGGCCGGTGGTGGCCAGGCGCAACTCGCCGTCGAGCTGCAAGGTGTTCCAGGGGGTGCCCAGGCCGGCCAGCCAGGCCGCGGGCCATTGGCCGATGGGTTGTGGCGTGGGGCCGCTGCTGACGTTGGTGTTGGCGGTTGGTGCGTTGTCGGGCAGCACCTGCACGCGCCAGCCGCCGGCGTGGCGGTCCAGCTGCAGCCGCGGGGTGCCGCGCAGGCAACAGGCCTGCTGCGCACGCAGTTCGAGGCCTTGGCCGCCCAGGCCCAGCTTCCAGGCCAGGCGGCCGGGCAGGGCCATCGCATCCTGGCTGCCGGTGCCGCCGCTGAGCACGGCCACGGCGTCGCCGGACCACACCGTGCCACGTGCATCGGCGAGCTGGAACTGCCCGGCTGTGGCCCGCGCCACACCGGCCGCCAGCCAAGCCGCTGGAGCAAAAGCCAGCAGGCCGAACAGGCCGCCCAGCAGCGCGCCGGCCACGGCCCAGCGGCGGCCCGGGGACGTCAAACCCGGCCCCCGATGGCCACGACCAGGCTGCCGCGGTAGCCGGCATCGTCGAACTGCAGCTTGGCCTCGACCGGCCGTGCCCGTGCGCCGCGCCGGGCTTCTGCCAGCCATTGGGCGAGCGCATCGCCATGCACGCCGTTGAGCGTCAACACGGCACGTTCACCCTGCAGTTGCAGCCGGGCGGTGCCACCCAGGCGGTCGGTGGCACCTTGCAGCGCCTGCGCCGCCATGCCGGATGGCAGCGGCGGCGCGGCGCGCAGCGTGCCGGCCTCGGCGGCCTGCCGCTGCATGGCCTGCCATTGCAGCTCCAGCCGCGCCTGTTCGGCCGGGGCACTGCGCAGCGTGCGCAGTGCCGGCTGGACGCCGACGGCCCAGAGCAGGGCCGCGCCGATCACCACGGCAGCCACCAGCACCAGGCGGCGCTCGCGCACGGCCAGCGCCGCCCAGCGGGCTTGCAGCGCGTTCATGGTTGTTTCCCCTCGGCCGGCGTGCGGCTCAGCGTGAGCTGGGTGCCGTTGACGGTCACCTGCCAGCCGGCCGGGGCCAACTGGTTGCGGAATTCAGCCACCATGCCGTCATCCCAGCCTTCAACGCCCAGCACCAGGCGGCCGGGTTCGAACTGCAGCGCGGCCACGGGGGGCTCGCCTTCGGGCCAGGCGGCGGCGGCCACGCCGAGCAGGGTCTCCAGATCGTTGTCGCCGGGCTGCCCGGCGGCGGCGCGCAATTGCTCGGTTTCGCGGGTCATCTGGCGTCGCGCGTCCAGCACGGCGCGCACCTGCGGGTGGGTGCTCTGCAGCAGGCTCACCATGGCCTGGCGCCGCTCGGACAAGGCCTGCTGCTGCGTCCAGGCCCAGGCGTTCAGGCCCACCAGGTTCAGCACCAGCAAGGCCACCAGGCCCACGTGCACCGGCCGCCAGGCGGGGCTGAGGAAGCGGTGCCAGCCCTCGCGCAAGGCGGTGGCGCCGCGGTGGCGCGGCGCCAGGTCGAACTGCATCAGGTTCCAGCCGCTGCGGGCGGCGGCCAGGGCCCGTTCGGCTTCACCGACCACGTCCACCGGCCGGCCCAGCCAGGCCTCGGCCGCGGCCGCGGCCGAGGGCGTGGCGGTCCAGGCCGCGCCTTCGGTGGCGGTGCGGCTGCGCGCGAGCGAACCGTCCAGCGCCAGGCACAAGGCACCGCTGCTGTCGGACCAGCTGAGCTGCAGGCGTTCACCGTCGCCCTGCGGGTCGGGCTCGAAGTGGCCCGCCGGCGCGCCGCCGGGCACGCCCAGCGGCAGCACACGCTCGATCGGCCGCCCGGCGGCCTCAAAGCGCTGCAGCCACTCGGCCAGCCACGGTTTGTGCAGCACCGCCACCCAGGTGGGCTGGCCGGCGGCCGCATCGGGCGCGACGGCGAAGTGCAGTGCTGTTTCGTCGTCCAGCAGCTGGTCTTCCAGCACGCCCAGCAGGGCCTGCCGCAGCCGCGCTGCCGGTGCCTTGGGCAAGGTGGCGGGCAGCCAGGCCAGGTCGGTGGGGCTGAGCACGGCCACGCAGCTGTCGGCAGCGGGCCAGTCGGCGGGGGCGCCGCGGCCCTGCTGCGCCACGGTCTGGCCGTCGGTGCTCAGCAGCCACGACCACTCCGTCGCCGCGGGCGGCGGCAGGCCGTCGCGCGTCTTGGGGCGCGGCCGGGGCGGGATCAGGACAACAAGGACGGACATGCGTGCGGCGGAGGCTCGGATGGCCCGCATTGGACCAGATGATCGTGAAGCTTCAATTCGGGCGGCCCGGCAGGGTGCTGCGTCGTTCACGCTGGATGGCGATGATCTCGCCGCCCTGGTTGGCGCCGCGGCGCTCGACCACGGACCGCTCCTCGAAGACGCGGTCTTCGAGCCGCAGGCGCCCCAGCACCTCGAAGTAGCGGGAACCCACGCTCAGGCGGCTGTCCGGCAGGGTCTCCTGCGCCGCAGCCGGCAGCTCGCGCTTGATCTCGTCCAGCGTGCGGAAAGGTGTGCGCTGGCGCTGCTGCACCAGGCGCTCGGCGCCGCCCAGGTCCAGCCCGGGCACGGCCGCAGCCAGCACTTCCCGCGACGCGGTGTTGACGTTGACCGGTGATGTTTCGGGCAGCAGGACGGCAAAACCTTCCAGCCGCGCGATGGTGTCGGCCTCGATGCCCAGCCAGGCCAGCTGGGCCAGATTGGCGGGCAGCAGCGGCGCGCTGTCATCGCCGTCCTGGGCCGCGGCCTCCAGGCCGTCGGCGATGCGGTCGGCCACGTCGTCGGGCAGTCCCAGAACCTGGCACAGCCGGGTCAGCACGTCGACTTCCAAGTCGACCTGCTTGCCTTCGTCGTTGAGCAGGTTGTTCAGGTTGTAGCGCGCCTGCAGGTCCAGCACCTGACCGGACAAAAAGGCTTCCGGGCCCTCGTCGGCCGAGGGCGATTCGCGGTCGGCGGCCAGGAAGGTGGACAGCCGGGCTTCGGCCAGCGGCGTGGCCCAGGGTTCACCCAGGTGGTCGATGCTGCCGGAACGGCCGTCTTCGCGCAGCAACAGACGCGCCCAGTCGAGCGCGCCCACCAGCACCCAGCTGGCCTGCGCGCGGGCGCGCTCCGCGGCTTCCACCGTGATGGCGCGCTGCTGCTGCGTGACCATGGCCGCGGTCAGTGTGGCCACCAGGGTGAGGATGACCATGGCCAGAAGCAGCGCGGTGCCGCGCTGCTTTCTGTGAAGCGCGGTGCCGCGCTGCTTTCTGCGCAGCGCCGTCCCGGGCTGGTGGTGAAGTCGAAGCTGCCGTTTCATGTCGGCGTCAAACGGGGTGGGGCGGCATCAGGATGTCGCGTGTCAGCGTGCCGCCCGGCAGCGTGAGCACCAGGCGCACGGCGTCGGGCAGGTCGTCGTGGTTGTCGAGCGCGGGGTTGCCGGTGCCGGCCGCAGCCCCGCTGGCCGGCGGAGCCGGCGCCCGCACGTTGCCGCTGGACTGCGCGTTGGTCCAGGCATTGCCGCGGTAGTAGTACAGCTGCCAGGCGCTGGCGTCGGCCACCACCTGCAGCTCGCCGGGCTCGCCGCCCTGGTGCTGCTGGCTGCCCAGCCAGCTCTGCTGCAGCTCGCCCGCGCGCTGCACGACCGGGCCCGTCCAGCGGTACCAGGCACCGTCGCGCAGCGTCCAGGTGACCACGCGCAAACCGCCTTCGGCCGTGCGCGTCAGGCGCAGCGTTCGGCCGTCGTACTGCATCGGCGGTGTGGCGGCGGACTCGTGGATGGCGGCCAGGTCCTGCTCCCACTGCGTGAGCACGGTGGCCAGGCGCTGGGTGCGGTCCAGCGCGGCCTGCGTGCTTTCGCGGGTGCGGATCAGGCTGTCGATGCCGGTCCAGGCCAGACCAGCGAGCACGGCCATGATGGTCAGCGCGACCAGCAGTTCGATCAGCGTGAAACCATGTTGGCCCGCTGTCCCGCGGCGGGCCGCCACAACGCGGACAGGCCCCCTCGGGGGAGTGCAAAGCGGCACGGCTCTGAGCTGGGGGGCCAACATCAGTAGCGCCCGATCACGGTGGTCACGTTCACGAGCGGCCGGCCGGCTTCATCGCGCACGGTGGCCTCGACGCGCCGAAAGTTCGGGTTGGGCGTCGGCCGTGTCGCCAGTGTGCCGGCATAGGGCCGCCCCAGTTGCTCGCAGCTGAAGTCGGCATCGCCCACGCCGGGCAGCTGCCGTGTCAGCCGCAGGTTGCTCAGCGCGTTGTCGGCACACCATTGCGCGGCCACCACCTCGGCCAGGCGCTGGCTGTTGTCCGTCAACGTGCCAGCGGCGCGCAGGCCCGCGGCCAGGGCCACGGCCACGATGGCCAGCGCGACCAGCACCTCGACCAGTGTGAAGCCCCGGGTGCGCCGCGCGGTGTTCATGGTGCGGCGTCGGCCTGCACGGCAAACGGCCCCAGGCCGTCGGTGGCCACCACCAGGCGCTGCTGCCCCAGGCTGAGCTGCACACGCTGCGCGGCGATCAACGCTTCCGGGCCCAGCAGAACGGTGGGCGCTCCGTCGATGACGGCGCGCACCTCGGGGTCCAGCCATTGCGCCGGCAGCGCCATCGACGGGGCCAGGCCGACAAATCGGAAGCCCGGCGCATCTGTGTCGCCGGCGGGCACCCACCACACGGCCTGGCCGCTGGCGCGTGATTCGGCACGCCCGGTTTCCAGCAGCAGGGCCAGGCGTTCGGCCTCGCGTTCCAGGCGCAGGCTGTCGCCGTCGCGCAGGGCCACGGCCACCAGCGAAGCCGTCAGCGCGAGGATCGCGATGACGACCAGCAGTTCGATCAGCGTGAAACCGAGGGCAGGTGCCCGGCGGTCACTGCCAGGACCCGATGTCGGCATCCGCGCCCTCGCCGCCGGGTTGCCCGTCGGCGCCCAGGCTGAAGACATCGACCTCGCCCTGCACCCCGGGGTTGGCAAACTGGTACGGGCGGCCCCAGGGGTCGGCCGGCAGTTTGTCCAGGTAGGGCTTCCAGTTCGGCGGGATGCTGCCGACCGTGGGTTTTTTCATCAGCGCTTCCAGCCCCTGTTCGCCGCTGGGGTAGCGCTGGTTGTCCAGGCGGTAGATCTTGAGCTGCTGCATCAGCATGTTGACGTCGGACTTGGCGGCCGCCAGCTTGGCGTCGTCGGCGCGGTTGATGACGTTGGGCACGATCAGCGCCGCAAGCACGCCAATGATCGCGATGACGACCAGCAGTTCGATCAGCGTGAAACCACGCGCCGGGGCGGCGCGACGGTGCAAGGTTTGGCTCATGGGAGAGATCCGGGAAAGTCCGGCCGGGGCCGGTGGTGCAGGCGGGTTCAGCCAGTTGGCCTGCATCATAATCGGCCGATGGTGGCACGCACGATGACAAGACTCGCGGCTCTCGGTCTCTGGCTGCTCGTGGCGGCCTGCGCCGTGTTCTGGGGGCTGAAGCTGTTCGTGCGGCCCGCGCCCGTGCCGCCGCAGGCCGCTACCGTGGCCAGCGGGCCCACGCTGCGCGGGGACCTCACCCGTTTGCTGGGCGCCGCGCCGGTGGTGGAAGAAGAACCGACCGTGGTGGCCGCTGCGGCGCGCTTTCGCCTGATCGGTGTGGTGGCGCCGCGGTCGACCCGGGCCGCCGCCGAGGGCCTGGCGCTGATCGCCGTGGACGGCAAACCCGCCAAGGCCTACCGTGTGGGTGCCGCCATCGAGGGTGACCTGGTGCTGCAGCGTGTGCGTGCACGCGGGGCCGACCTGGGTGCGCGGGGTGCGCCCACCGCGGCAGTGGCACTCGACGTGGCGGCGCTGCCTGCAGCTGCCACGGGTCGACCGGGTGGATTGCCCGGCCAGCCGCCGGGTGCCGCCGGCCCCGGTGCGGTGCGGCCGCTGCCCAACATGGGGGTGCGGCCTGGCCAACCGCGTGTGTCGGCGGACGGCAACGAGGTGGTCAACGGCGAAGACGATGGTTCGTCCGACGATCCCCCGACGCCGGCGCCGGTGCGCCAGGGCGTGCACACGCAATAGCGCATACACAATCAGCACGGCGGCAGGGCCGCGATCCGCGTTCAGCGGCGCGGCGGCAACTCGGCAGGCACGCCGTCGGGCACGGGCCACAGGTGGTCGGGCTGTGACGGCCCGGGGTCCTCACCATCGGCCACTTCCGTCAACAGAGCCGCTGCGCTGCGCACCAGTGGCCAGGCCAGGGCGGCGCCGGTGCCATCTGCACTTTCCAGGCCCAGTTCCAGCAGTGCACTGGCGCGGAACAGGCCCAGCGCCCGGTCCAGCCCGGCGTGGGTGTGGCTGCGGCAGAAGACGCAGTAATCCGTCACTGGCGTCGCGATGCGCGCCGCCAGCATCAGCGCGGCGCAGGCCGTCAGGCCGTCGATCATCAACAGGTGGCGCTTGCTGGCGGCCACCAGCATCACACCCACCATCACCGCCATCTCGAAGCCGCCGAAGGCGGCCAGCACCTCGATCGGGTCGGTCACGGCCTTGTGCCGGCCCTGCGCGCCCTGCAGGATCACCATCAAATGGCCGATCAGGTCCACCGGCATCTGCGGGCCGGAGACCGCGAGTTCGCGGATGGGCGTGTCAGTCAGGCGTGCCAGCACCAGGGCCGCGCTTTCCTGTGCGCCCACGCCCAGGCCGGCGCAGATCAACACGTTGCCACGCAGTGAATCGCCGATTTCCATGCCGGCGCGCATCGCGGAATGGGCCTGGTCCAGCGTCATCGCCGGGCCCACGCGGGCGTTGCGTGTGCCGTGCGCGATCTTGCGCATCAACAGCCGGTCGTGCGAAGGCATCTCGGCGGCGATGCCGCAATCGACCACGCTCAGCTCGATCTGCTGCGAGCGCGCGAACACCGCCATCGGCCACTGGCCGGCCAGCAGCTGGCGCACCTGGTCCTGCGTCTGGCGCCGGCCCGGGGGCGCCAGACCGTCCACCGCCAGGCCGTGGTCGGCCGCAAACACCACCAGCTGCGGCTCGATGAAACGCGGCTTGAGCGTGTTCTGCATCAGCCCCAGGCGCAGGGCCAGCGGCTCCAGCTCGCCCAGGCTGCCGGCCTGCTCGGCGCGGCGCGCAAGCTTTTCACGCAACGCACGTTCGAGCAACGGGTTGGAACTGGGGGCGATCAATGAGCGGCTGGCCATGGTGGGTGATTCCTTGCCCTGTCAACGCAAGAACAGGCGGTACACAGGGTTCAGGGTTTCTTCTACGCAAGGATAGGCCAGCGTGGCGAGGAAGTCCTGCAAGGCCCGGTCGTCGGCTGCTGGCACCTGGATGCCGACCAGGATGCGACCGTAGTCGGCGCCCTGGTTGCGGTAGTGAAACAGGCTGATGTTCCAGCCCGGGTGCAGGGCCGCCAGAAAACGCATCAGCGCACCTGGTCGCTCGGGGAAGACAAAACGGAACAGGCGTTCGTTCTGCGCGAGCTCGGTGCGCCCACCGACCATGTGGCGCAGGTGCTCCTTGGCCATCTCGTCGTCGGTCAGGTCCAGCGTGGCAAAACCGTGGCGCACGAAGTTGCGCGCGATCTTCTGGGCTTCGGCCCGTTTGGGAATGGCCACGCCGACGAAGACATGGGCCACCTGCGCGTCGGAGATGCGGTAGTTGAACTCGGTCACGGCGCGCGGGCCGATCAGTTCGCAGAAACGCTTGAAGCTGCCGCGCTCCTCGGGGATGGTGACGGCGAACAAGGCCTCGCGCTGCTCGCCGAACTCGGCCCGCTCGGCGACGAAGCGCAGGCGGTCGAAGTTCATGTTGGCGCCGCAGGTGATGGCCACGAAGGTCTGGCCCTTCGCGCCATGCGTCTGTGCGTACTGCTTGACGGCCGCCACGCCCAGCGCGCCCGCGGGTTCCAGGATGCTGCGCGTGTCCTGGAACACGTCCTTGATGGCGGCGCACACGGCGTCGGTGTCCACCACCACGTAGTCGTCCACCAGCGCACGGGTGAGGCGGAAGGTCTCCTTGCCCACCAGCTTGACGGCCGTGCCGTCGGAGAACAGGCCCACGTCCTTCAGCGTCACGCGCTTGCCGGCGCGCACCGACTGCACCATGGCGTCGGAGTCCACGGTCTGCACGCCGATGACGCGGATCTCGGGCCGCACGGCCTTGATGTAGGCCGCCACGCCCGAGATCAGGCCGCCGCCGCCGATGGCCACGAACACCGCGTCGATCGGGCCCTGGTGCTGGCGCAGGATCTCCATCGCCACCGTGCCCTGGCCGGCGATCACGTCCGGGTCGTCGAAGGGGTGCACAAACGTCAGGCCGCGCTGGGCCTGCAATTCCATCGCATGGCCGTAGGCGTCGGAATAACTGTCACCGTGCAGCACCACGCTGCCGCCCAGGGCCTTCACGGCGTCGATCTTGAGTTGCGGCGTGGTCACCGGCATCACGATCACCGCAGTACAGCCCAGGCGCTTGGCCGACAGTGCCACGCCCTGGGCGTGGTTGCCGGCCGATGCGCAGATCACGCCGGCGGCGCGCTGCGCAGGGCTCAGCTGCACCATCTTGTTGTAGGCCCCGCGCAGCTTGAAACTGAACACCGGCTGCTGGTCTTCACGCTTGAGCAGCACCTGGTTGGCTATGCGGCGCGACAGCGCCGGGGCGATCTCCAGCGGCGACTCGATGGCAACGTCGTAGACGCGGGCGGTGAGGATCTTCTGGAGGTAGTGCGCCGCAGAGCGGGCCGCCGGGGTCTTCATCGGGTGTGCGCGGTGGGCCAGTGTGGCAGGCCGCGGATCATAGGCGCACCCAGAAAAAAGGCCCGAGGCTGTGAGGCCTCGGGCCGAATCCACCGTTTGGGAGGTGGAGGAGACAAACAGCGGGTGCCAGATCGGCCACCCATGCGACACAGTCTAGCCGGTGCGTTGCTGCAGTGCAATATCCATCGCGCCACCCGTCCTAGGGGCGGGACTCAAAATCGCGGCATCGACCCACATTCAACCATCCACAAGCAAAGTCAGCGGGAGCCCACGATGGAATGCACGATCAACTGGATGCCGGACAACGGCATGGCCTTCAGCGCCCAGACCGGCAGCGGCCACCTGCTGACCATGGACGGCGCGCCCGATGGGGGCGGCCACAACCTGGCGCCGCGGCCGATGGAGACGGTGCTGGCCGGCACCGGCGGCTGCACCGCCTACGACGTGGTGCTGATCCTGAAGCGCGGGCGGCACGATGTGCGCGGCTGCCAGGTCCAGGTGAAGGCTGAGCGTGCAGAGGCCGACCCGAAGGTCTTCACGAAGATCCACATGCACTTCATCGTCACCGGCCGCGGCCTGCCCGAGGCCGCGGTGGCCCGCGCCATCGCGCTGTCGCACGAGCGTTATTGCTCGGCCAGCATCATGCTCGGCAAGACCGCGGAGATCGTCACCAGCCACACGCTGGTGGAGGCCTGAACAGGCGCCTCAACGGACTTCTGGTCACACCCGGTGCGCGGTGGTGGTCATGACCTTGGCCGCCGCCCGCATCGCCCAGCGCACGGGCGCGGGCAAGCTTTGTGCGCCGGCGGCCTGGGCCTGCTCGGCATGGCGCTTTTCATCGTCCTGCATCACGTCGACGATGGCCCGGGACGCGGTGTCGTGGGCCGGCAGGCGGCTCAGGTGGCCGGCCAGATGCTGCTCCACCTGGCGTTCCGTCTCGACCACAAAACCCAGGCTGACCGCGTCGCCGGCGCGCCCGGCCAGCAGCCCGATGCCAAAAGCGCCGGCGTACCACAGCGGGTTCAGCCAGCTGCGCCGGTCGCCCAGCGCGTCCAAGCGCTGCTGGGTCCACGCCAGGTGGTCGATCTCCTCGCGGGCCGCCTGGGCCATGCGTTCGCGCAGGGCCGGGTCGCGCGCTGTCAGCGCTTGCGCCTGGTACAGGGCCTGGGCGCAGACTTCGCCCACATGGTTTACCCGCATGAGGGCGCCAGACAAGCGGCGATCCGCCTCGGACAGGGGCTCGGCGGGCGCGGTGCCGGCCGGTTGCGGGCAGGGCCGCGCGGGGTGGACGGCCCCTGAAAGCGTGCGCAAGGCGTTGTCCAGGCTGGTCAGGACGCGGTCGGTGTTCATGGCTGTGAGCTTAGGATGACACCCGTGGGGACACGTTGTTGCCAGACAACAACCCTCTGGCTTTTCACGGCCAAGGCTTGGCACGCCCGGCCGGCGTCTGGTGCAATAGCTCAACTTCCGCTGAGGAGGTTGGCTCGATCAGCCCCCTCAAAAGGGTTCCTCTTCGATCGGGACCTCTTGTCTAACCTAGGAGATAGTCGCAATGAAAAAATCTCTGCTTGCCCTGGCTGCGCTGACCGCGTTCGCTGGCGCTGCTTCGGCCCAATCGTCGGTCACCCTGTACGGCCGTGTCGACCTGTCGGTCGCCAAGAACGTCGGCAGCGATGCCAAGGCCATCCAGAACGGCTCCGGCAGCCGCCTGGGCCTGCGTGGCACTGAAGACCTGGGCGGTGGCCTGTCGGCACTGTTCAACATCGAACACCGTTTCAACGCCGACACCGGCGCTGATACGTCGGGCAACGTCCGCTTCTGGAACGGCCGTTCGATCGTCGGCCTGCAAGGTGGTTTCGGTCAGGTCGTGTTCGGCCGCGAGTACACCACGGCCTTCCTGGGCACCCAGCTGATCGGCGATCCGTGGGGCTGGGATACCGTTGCTGCGGCACTTGGAACCACCAACGGTACGACTGGTATCACGGGTCTGGGCGGCATTGCCAAGGTTCGTAACGACAGCTCGGTCACGTACAAGATCGCCGCCGCCGGCTTCTCGTTCGGTGCCCAGATCGCTGAAGCGACTGACAGCATCAACACCTTCGCTGCCAAGCCTGTCAACTTCAACCTCGGCTATGGCGCCGGCCCGCTGACCGCAGCCTTCGGCTACGAGAAGACTGGTCGCGAGGCGGGCAACATCGACGAGAAGATGTGGTCGGCCATGATCAGCTACAACCTGGGCTTCGTGAAGCCTGGCTTCTACTACGGCAAGGGCACCGCGCTGAATGGCGCTGACCACAAGGGCATGATGTTCACGGCCACCGCCCCCATCGGTGCCGGTGAGTTCCGTGCCGCCTACGGCACCCTGAAGGCCAACGACACCACCGTGACGAAGGCGCTGGCCCTGGGTTACCACTACAGCATGTCCAAGCGGACCACGCTGTATGTCGACTTCCTGAACAACAGCGAAGCCGCTACCAGCAAGTCCGGCTACGACGTCGGCATCAAGCACAACTTCTGATCTTGCGCCCGCCTTCAGGCGGGTGTGAATCGATGTGCACAGCCGCCCCTCGGGGCGGCTTTTTCATGGGTGCTGGATGAAGAAGCTCATCTGTCTCGGGGTGTTCGGCCTGCTGGCCGCCTGCAGCACAGCGCCCCTGGCGCCGGAGGCCGACGGCTGGCATGCGGTGATGATCCCCGGGAAACGGGCGACCGAGTACCGGTGGGTCACCAAGGACGGGCGCCCGGCGTGGGCCGCCCATGCGCAGCAGTCCGCCAGCATGTGGCGGCGCAAGCTGCACCGCCCGGCGGATGGGTTGGGTCAGGTGCACTTCTCCTGGTGGGTGGAGTCCCCGCTGGCAGGTGCCGACCTCTCGACCGCGGGCCTGGGTGATGCGCCCGCGCGCGTGCTGTTTGCCTTCGCTGGCGACAACAGCCGGCTTTCGCCGCGCAACCGACTGTTGTTTGACCTGGCCGAGACACTCAGTGGTGAGCGCCCGCCCTATGCGACGCTGATGTACGTCTTCGGCAATGACGCCGTGACAGCCGATGCTGTGTTGAAACATCCCCGCACCGACCGGGTGCGCAAAATCGTGCTCGACACCCAGGCCGACCAGGCCGGCCGCTGGCGTGACCACCGGCGTGACCTGGCGGCAGACTTCCGGCGTGCCTTTGGTGAAGAACCAGGTGCGCTGGTGTCCATCGCCGTGATGACCGACGCCGACAACACCCAGCAGCAGGCCATGGCCTGGTTCGGCCCCATTCAATTCCTGCCCTGAAGCGGCCCCGGCCCCCCGGGTTCCCCCCTTTGCGGCCGGCACGCGAATTGCGCATCATCCCGCGTCCCCGACGGACGGCACCCTTGAGGTGCGCCGCACCCGTCCCTGCACCGGCAGTCGGCGCCTTTGCACCTTTGTTGTTCCACTGATGCTCGCATTCATTCTCCGCCGCCTGCTGCAAGCCGTGATCGTGATGTTCACGGTCGGTTTCATCGCCTTCATGCTGTTCCAGTACGTGGGTGACCCCGTCAACAGCATGCTGGGCCAGGACGCCACGGCCGAGCAGCGCGATACGCTGCGCGCCGACCTGGGCCTGGACCAGCCCTTCCCCGTCCAGTTCGCGCGTTTCATCGGCAATGCCGTGCAGGGGGAATTCGGCCTCAGCCTGCGCCAGGGCCGCAAGGTCTCGGCGCTGATCGTCGAACGTTTCCCGGCCACCATCGAGCTGGCCGCCACGGCGGGCATCATCGCGCTGCTGGTCGGCATCCCGCTCGGTGTCTATTCCGCGCTGAAGCGTGGCAGCTTCGGCTCACAACTGGTGATGACGATTTCGCTGCTGGGTGTCTCGCTGCCCACCTTCCTGATCGGCATCCTGCTGATCCTGATCTTTGCCGTGCTGCTGGGTTGGTTGCCCAGCTTCGGGCGTGGCGACACCCTCGCCTTCGGCAGCTGGACCACCGGGCTGCTGACGCTGGACGGCATCAAACATTTGTTGTTGCCGGCGCTCACGCTGTCGATCTTCCAGCTGGCGCTGATCCTGCGCCTGGTGCGCGCCGAGATGTTGGAGGTGCTGCGCACCGACTACATCAAGTTCGCCCGTGCACGCGGCCTGCCCGACCGCGCGGTGCACTTCGGCCACGCGCTGAAAAACACGCTGGTGCCGGTGATCACGATCACCGGGCTGCAGCTGGGCGGTCTGATCGCGTTTGCCATCGTCACCGAAACCGTCTTCCAGTGGCCCGGCATGGGCCTGCTGTTCATCCAGGCCGTGCAGTTTGCCGACATCCCGGTGATGGCGGCCTACCTCTGCCTGATCGCGCTGATCTTCGTGGTCATCAACCTGGTCGTCGACCTGCTGTACTTCGCGGTCGACCCGCGTTTGCGCATCGAACGGCCCACCACGGGACATTGACCCACCATGGCTGACCTCTCCGCACCCGTGACCCGGGCCCCCGGTGCGCTGGCACGTTTTTTTGCCGGCGACGTCTGGTTCAGCTTCCGCTCGTCGCCGATGGCGATGGTGGCGGCCGTGACCGCCTTCCTGTGCATCTTCTGCGCGTTGTTTGCGCCCTGGGTGGCGCCGCACAACCCGTATGACCTGGCGTCCATCGACCTGTCGGATGCGCGCCTGCCACCGGCCTGGGTGGAAGGTGGCCTCGCCAAATTCCCGCTCGGCACCGACGACCAGGGCCGCGACATCCTGTCGACCATCATGTACGGCGCGCGCATCTCGCTGTTCGTGGGCCTGGCGGCGGTGACGCTGTCGGTGGTGCTGGGCGTGTCGCTGGGCTTGCTGTCGGGTTTTGTCGGCGGCCGCATCGACGCCTTCATCATGCGGGTCTGCGACGTGATGCTGTCGTTCCCGGCGCTGCTGGTGGCGCTGCTGATCGACGGCGTCGGCCGCGCGATGTTCCCGAACGCACACGACACACTCGCCTTTGCGGTGCTGATCATCGCGATCGCGCTCACGGGCTGGGTGAAGTTTGCGCGCACGGTGCGCGGCTCCACGCTGGTGGAGCGCAACAAGGAATACGTGCAGGCGGCGCGCGTGATCGGTGTTTCCAAGGCGCGCATCATGCTCAAACATGTGCTGCCCAACGTGATGGGGCCGGTGCTGGTGCTGACCACCATCGACATCGGCCAGGCCATCCTGGCCGAGGCCACGCTGTCCTTCCTGGGCGTGGGTGTGCCGCCCACCTCACCGTCGCTGGGCACCCTGATCCGCATCGGCAACGACTTCCTGTTCTCCGGCGAGTGGTGGATCACCATCTTCCCGGGCCTGATGCTGGTGCTGATCGCGCTCAGCGTGAACCTGCTCGGCGACTGGCTGCGCGACGCTTTGAACCCGAGACTCCGCTGAGATGATGCCCTCTAGCTCACTTCGTTCGCTGCCTTGTCGCTTGCATGCGGCAAGGCGCTCGGCAGCCACTCGCCAGCGCGCAGGCGCTGGCTCGGCGCCGCCTCGCCCCCCCGAGGGGGTGCGTCAGTCCTTTGGGACGGCCCGGCGGGACTGACATGGCGCTGCTTGAAGTCAAGAACCTGCGGGTGGAATTCCCGACACGGCACGGCACGCTGCTGGCGCTGGACGACATCTCCTTCAACATCGAGCCGGGTGAGATCCTCGGCGTGGTCGGTGAATCCGGCGCCGGCAAGTCGCTCACCGGCGCTGCCATCATCGGCCTGCTGGAGCCACCCGGGCGCGTGGCCGGTGGTGAGATCCGCTTCGAAGGCCAGCGCATCGACAACCTGCCGCGCGAGAAGATGCGCCACATCCGCGGGCGCAAGATCGGCGCGATCTTCCAGGACCCGCTGACCTCGCTGAACCCGCTGTACACGGT
>JADMJD010000183.1:0-752 GCA_018780805.1 Rubrivivax sp.
GAATAGCCGGCCGTGGTAAGCCATGCCGGCGTCAGAACTGCTCCACCAGCCTTCAGAGTGCGCGTCAGCTGGGATCGGGGCGTCCAGCCGAGAAGGCACCAGGCGACCACGACGGCGAGCATGGCGGCGGCGCGGGTTCGGGCTGGACCGACGATGAGGCGCTGATTCTTCTCGCCCTCTGTCAGCCGCTCCAGGACCTTGACGTTTCGGAGCATTAAAGCGACCGCGCTCATTGAATGCGGCCCTGGCGTTCATCCGGCCCCGCCCCCGAGCTCCCGTCTCCCGCCAGGCGAGCGGCCTCGGCTTCGGCTTCCGAGTGTCCGCGCCACGCCTGGGCGATGTCGGCCTGAGCCTGGGCGATGCTTTCACCGAGGCGGGCGCGGAGGGCGGCGAGGTTCTCATGACGCCGCGGGAAGAGCTTTCGGATCAGCCATGGACGCCGGTCCTCGCCGTAGCAGGCCCTCATCCAACCGGCATACAGGCCGGGGACCGTATCGGCCCGGGAGGGGGCGAGAACGAGCACGTCATCGGCCCTAAGGGCTCCATCGGTCGCGATTTCACACAGGCGCGCGACAGCGGCCTCTGAGGCGTCGCCGCCCCTCATCGCCGCCGCAAGCCATCGGTCGACCTGCAGCCACCCGTAGGGGTCGATTGCGGCTCCCCGAAACACGACAGGCCAGATGCGGCCGTCGACGGTGATTTGGGCCTCAGGGCTGGTCATCGGTTCCTCCTGGTCACAAGAAACTGTGTCT
>JADMJD010000183.1:762-2177 GCA_018780805.1 Rubrivivax sp.
GACGATCTTGCGGGCGGCCTCGAGAGCCCCCACGCCGGCTGTCGCCGCTAGGCCCTCCATTTGCCTCAGCAGGTCTTCCGTCATCACCGCGCCCCGCATGTCGAAATGCATCTGGGCGGGTGTTGGCCTCTGCCCGCCACCGGACGGTGCGGCACCCATCCGGCCCTTCGGAATTGCGAACCCGTCCTTCGGCATGACGATGTCTTCTGGGCCGTGCTCGCCCACGCGATACCAGTTGCCGCCCATCATCGGGCCGCCCGCCGCGCGCCCTCCGCCGAAGGTCCGGCCGAGGAAGTTGAGGCCCGCGCTGATCCAGCTGGTCCCGCCGCCCTTGCCTCCTTCGCCGCCCCCAAAAAGTGCGTTGGCCAGCGGCTCAGTGATGCCCTGACGCACCGAGATTTTCAGGAGGTCGGCGAGGACCTGGCGCGCGACGTTGCTGAAAACTTCGCCCAGCGATTTGCTGTTCATGATCGCGTCGACGATCCCGTCATTCAGGCTGTCGAGGCCGCGGGCGGCGATGCTCTCAAAGGCCTCGCTGATCTCGGCCGCCGTCTTGAGCGACTGGTCTCGCCACGCCTCCAGCGGCCGCATGTTCGCCCGCCCGACCGCCCGCCGCTCCGCATCCTCGACGCGGCCGTTCTGATCCCACGCCGCCTGACGGTCCGCGTCGGTCAGGCCCGGGGTGGCGTTCAGTTGAGCGTCCAGCGCATCCCTGCGCTGTTTCTGGACGATGGCCAGCAACTCCAACTCCAGCCGCCCGCGCTCGGCGGCAGTCCGGGCCGCTCCGATCTGGAGCGAGATCAGGTTTCCGGTCAGGTCAGCCAGGATGCGGGCGTTCGCCAGTTCCTCCTCCCGGACGTCCAAGATCGAGCGGTCCAGCATGATCCGATCTTCGAGAAGGTCGGCCTCCTCGTTGGCCAGCTTCAGGCGCTCGGCCTCGGTCGCCGTGTATTCCCCGCGCGAAATCTTGCTCTCGATCTCCGCGTCCCGAGCGTCGCGGTCCATCGCCAGTTGATCGCGCGACAGGTCATATCGCTCCTGCGCCGTCAGCAGATCGGCCTCGGCCACCTGAAGGAGGCGATGGCGAGCGCGGTAGATTTCTTGCTCGACCCGTTCGGCGCGGCGGGCTTCGCGTTCAGCGGAGCGGTCAACGCGGGTGCGCGCCGGCGGGATATTGAGGGCGGAGCCACCGCCTGCAGAGATGCGGGGGGCATCTGAAACCGAGCGTGACGCCAGCAAGGTGTCGATCTCGGCAATCCGGTTGGTGACGGCGTCGAAGTGCTGCCCGGCCGGCAGGTAGACGTTGCCGCCAGGGCGGGTCTCACGCCGGGGCAGGACCGGAGCCTCGCGCTGGGCTTGGCGGCTCAGGTTGGCCCGATCGTATTCCACCCCAGGCAACCTCGCGGTGATGACGG
>JADMJD010000049.1 GCA_018780805.1 Rubrivivax sp.
GGTCGCCGATGATCAGCTCGCGCTGGCCACGGCCGACGGGCACCATCGAGTCGATGGACTTCAGGCCGGTCTGCACCGGCTGGTCCACGCTCTTGCGCGCGATCACACCCGGCGCAACCTTCTCGATCACGTCCGTCATCTTCGCGTTGATCGGGCCCTTGCCGTCGATTGGCGCGCCCAGCGCGTTGACGACGCGGCCGATCAGCTCCGGGCCGACCGGCACTTCCAGGATGCGGCCCGTGCACTTGACGGTGTCGCCTTCCGAGATGTGTTCGTACTCGCCCAGGATCACGGCGCCGACGGAATCACGCTCCAGGTTCAGCGCCAGGCCGTACGTGGGCTGGCCATCCTTGGTGGCCGGGAACTCGAGCATTTCGCCGGCCATCACGTCGGACAGGCCGTGCACACGCACGATGCCGTCGGTGACGGACACGACGGTGCCCTGGTTCTTGATGTCGGCCGACGCGGCAAGGCCTTCGATGCGGCTCTTGATCAGCTCGGAAATTTCAGCGGGGTTCAGTTGCATGGGGTTCTCCTGGTCGCGCTTGGCCGTCAGGCCGTCAACGCCACCTTCATCTGTTCCAGACGGGCCTTGACCGAGGTGTCCAGCACCTCGTCGCCGACGGTGGCACGGATGCCGCCGATCAGCTCGGGTTGGATCTCGACACGGGCGTTGAGCTTGCGGGCGAAGCGCTTTTCGAGCGAGGCCACCACGTCGGCGAGCTGCGTGTCGTCGATCGCGTAGGCGCTTTCGATCAGCGCGTCCGACACACCGCTGGTGCCGTTGACCAGCGCCTGGTACTGCGCCGCGATCTCGGGCAGCACGGTCAGGCGGCCGTTGTCCAGCACCGCGCGCAGCAGGTTCTGCAGCGCAGGGTTCAGCACCGTGCCCTGGCGGCCCAGCAGGTCGGCGACAACGTTGAACACCAGACCCGCTTCAACCTTGGGGTTGTCGGCGAACTGGCGCAGCTGCGCGTCGGCCGACACGTCGGCCAGCGCATTCAGCTGCACAGCGGCGTCGGTGCCGGCGACAGACCGGAACAAGGCCTCGGCGTAGGGGCGGGCGATGGTGGCCAGCTCAGCCATGGTCAGAGTTCCGTCTTCAGGCGGGACAGCAGCTCGGCGTGCACCGAGGCGTTCACCTCGCGGCGCAGGATCGCTTCGGCGCCCTTGACAGCCAGCCCGGCCACCTGCTCGCGCAGCACTTCGCGGGCCTTGACGGCCTCCTGCTCGGCTTCGGCCTTGGCAGCGGCGATGATCTTGCTGCCTTCGTCGCTGGCACGCGACTTGGCTTCTTCGATCATCTGCTGGGCCAGGCGCTCGGCATCGGCCAGTCGCTTGGCGGCGTCGTCACGGGCGGCGGAGAGTTGCTGCTCCACACGCTGGTTGGCGGCGGCCAGGTCACTCTTGGCCTTGTCGGCGGCCGACAGGCCGTCGGCGATCTTCTTCGCACGCTCGTCCAGCGCCGCAGTCAGCGGCGGCCAGACAAAGCGCATCGTGAACCAGACCAGGATCGCGAAGACGATCATCTGGATGATCAGGGTGGCATTGATGCTCACGGCTTTAGCCTCGTCATGGGGTGATCAGAGGCGCGGTCAATTGCCCGCGCCCCACGAACCAACCGCGAAGATTTACTTCGGCAGGTTGGCGA
This sequence comes from Rubrivivax sp., assembly GCA_018780805.1. GTDB lineage: Bacteria > Pseudomonadota > Gammaproteobacteria > Burkholderiales > Burkholderiaceae_C > Rubrivivax. The sequence continues at coordinate 1,652 of JADMJD010000049.1, forward strand.
TCTGCGCCAGGAACGGGTTGGCGGTGGCGAACCACAGCGCGATACCGGTGCCGATGATGAAGGCCGCGTCGATCAGGCCGGCCAGCAGGAACATCTTGGTCTGCAGTTCACCCATCAGCTCGGGTTGGCGCGCAGCCGACTCGAGGTACTTGCTGCCCATGATGCCGATGCCGATACAGGCACCGACAGCGCCGAGACCGATGATGAGGCCGGCGGCCAGGGCGACAAAGCTGATGACTTCCATGGAAAGCTCCTAATTGGACTGGTTAGAAAAGGGGAGAGGGAAAGGAAAAATCAGGTCGAACGGTCAGTGCGAATCGTGGGCCTGGCCCACGTACACGAGGGTCAGCATCATGAACACGAAGGCCTGCAGCGTGATGATCAGGATGTGGAAGATGGCCCACACGCTGCCGGCGATGATGTGGCCGATGGCCAGCGCAAAACCGGTGGCCGACAGCGTGAAGGCGCCGCCCATCAGCGCGATCAGCATGAAGATCAGTTCGCCGGCGTACATGTTGCCGAACA
>JADMJD010000239.1 GCA_018780805.1 Rubrivivax sp.
GACCGGGCCTGGTGGCCTGCCGGCGGCGCTCCGCTTGACCGAGGGGTTAGGCATCACTCACTCAGCGCAAACTTCACTCGCTGCCTCAAGGCAAGCCGTACTCTGTTCGTGGCGTCTGACGGAAGAGACTTTGCTCCCAGGAGAAGACGTCTGTATTCACTGCTCATCTTCTTCTTCAGAACAATTTTTCCACTCAAATCAATGCCAAAGTACCCCTTGTCGAAAAGCCGATGAATGTCAGCGCGCAACAAAACAGCATTCGATGCGACATCTCTACCGCCATCCTCCACACTAACTATGTGAGCAACGTCGAGAACGTCCTGATTTTTCTCGCCCGATACGACACACTCCCTATCGTACCGAACGAGATCCTCGCGCAGTTTGACCTGTTCTCGAGTTGCAACCGTCCTGGAGCTGCGCCGTCTCTCCCCAATGAGGTGGGCCTCAGGCGTTGTCCACTCGCAGTCAAACCATTCACTGTCGCCCTTCCCTTTCCACTGCACTACGCCGGCCGGCTGGTATGGCAGCAAGGTGATCTTTGAAGTACCCCAAAGCAAGCCGCGATGCTTCGCAAGGTGTGGATTTTCGTCTTTCTGATATTGGATTGTGAGCACCCTAGACCGATCCGGTCGCCACTCAGTAGAACAAGAACATACGTACTCTACTGTTTGACCTGAATGCGTCCAGAAACCCGTAGTCCTAAGATTGCTATGCTCGCCGTGCAAGATCACGCGACTTATATCGATGGTCTCTATCTCGTAAGTCCAGTGCGCGAGGATAGCTTGAGGGAATTGAGTCTTCATGCTGATGACTACGAAAGGTTGTCTGTGATGCCTAACGTTCGAGGTAAGCGGCCCGCGGCGGCGTGGCGCCTGGGCCGTGTGGACGAGGATAAACCACACGGCCACGCGGCCCAGGTGCCACGCCGTTGCGGGTCCGCTTGACCGAGGGGTTAGGCCACACCTTCGGCGCCCTGAAGGCTGAACGCTGGTTGATGCACCTCACGCTCCCCATTTCGTAGGCTTGCCCTGCCGCCCCGACGACTGTGCGCCCTGCCTCCACCGCTTCGAGGGGCGGCCTCGACAAACTGACCATCAATTCCGGGCTCTCTGCGCGCAACGACTGCCAGCTACAACGGCGGGACTTCAAGGTGCGGTTCTTCACGCCAGGCCTTCCGTGGTTTCGAGTTGCGAGGCACTTTGGCCGGGCTCTCCAGACTGCGTTGGTATTGGCTGGACCTTGGAGCCGCGCGATAGCGTGAAGGCGCACGGTCAGTGACCAAAGACGTACGGCAGTACGAAGCGCGGCAAGACGCATACGGCTGAACCGCTGTGGGGCCTAACGTTCGAGGTAAGCGGGCGACGACGGCAGGGCGCCAGGCCCGAGCTGGCGACAATGTACCGCGTACCGCCAGTTCGGGCCTGGTGGCCTGCCGGCGGCGCTCCGCTTGACCGAGGGGTTAGGCCCCGCTCGGCGATGTGTACGCTTCAGAGTATGATGTGTACGACACAAAGATGGAGTGAACGTGCGTACGAACATCGTGATCGACGACAAGCTCATGGCCGCCACTTTGAAGGCGACGGGCGTAAAGACCAAGCGTGAGGTTGTTGAGTTAGGGCTCAAGACTCTTCTGCGCCTGCAGCAACAGACCGAGTTGCGCAAGCTGCGGGGCAAGTATGAGTGGGAAGGTGACCTGGACGCGATGAGGCGTGACAAGTGATTCTTGTCGACTCCAGCGTTTGGATCGACTTCTTCCGGAACCAGCCAACTGCGCAAGCTGAGTGGCTTGATCGAAACCTGGGCAACGAAGGATTGCTCGTAGGAGACTTGATCCTCGCCGAGGTTCTGCGCGGCTTCAAGGACGACCGTGGATTCAACGAGGCGCGGCGCATGCTTGGACAACTGCAGCAAGTTTCCTTGTGCGGTGAAGACCTCGCCGTAGAAGCAGCACGCAACTTCAGGAAGCTACGAACAATGGGCGTCACCGTTCGCGGGACCATCGACGTCATCATTGCAACTCGATGCCTACTCGATGGCGTTCGCCTGCTCCATAGCGACCGCGACTTCGATGCATTCGAGGCGCACCTGGGACTCCGAGTGGTGGACTGCGGGGCCTAACGTTCGAGGTAAGCGGGCGACGGCGGCAGGACGCCAAGCCCG
>JADMJD010000118.1 GCA_018780805.1 Rubrivivax sp.
GCGGCCAGCACGAGGGGGGTGGGTGTATGAACAATCATGGAAGCACTCCTTCGCGGTGGGTTGAGAACGTATGCGCTGCGGCGCGGAGCCACAGCAGAGAAGGCGCGATTGTGAAGATTTGGTTTTGGCTTGTCAACGCATGGCGACGGGGATGGTGCTGTTTTGCAACAGGCTGTTGATGGGGGCTTGGGAGACAATTCAGACCCTTATGACGACACCACTGCAAAATTCCACGACCGCTGACACGCCCATGCAGGCGCATCTGCAAAAGCTGATATGTACCCAAGGCGGTTGGATTGGTTTTGACACCTTCATGGAGCAGGCCCTTTACGCGCCGGGTCTTGGCTACTACAGCCGTGGTGCCACGGTATTTGGTGTTCTGCCACAAGGCTTGCGCGATGCGGCGGGCGAGGTAAAGGGGGCAGGCAGTGACTTTGTCACCGCACCCGAGATGACACCCTTGTTTGGTCAGGCCTTGGCGCGCCAGATCGCGCAGGCCCTGCAGGTCACAGGCACCGATGAAATTTGGGAGTTTGGTGCGGGGACTGGTGCACTGGCCCTGCAGATACTGGATTCACTCGATGCTTTGGGCATTCCGCTGCGCCGCTACACGATTGTGGACTTGTCCCAGCCCTTGAAAGAGCGCCAGCAGACCACGCTCAAAGCCCATGCGAACCGGGTGCAGTGGGTGGATGCGCTGCCTGCGCAGATGCAGGGCGTGGTGGTGGGCAACGAGGTGCTCGATGCTATGCCAGTGAAATTGTTGGCGCGTGTGAACGGAGCGTGGCATGAACGCGGTGTGGTGTGGGATGCCGGCAGTGCACAGTTTGCTTGGAAGGACCGACCCACAGAACTGCGCCCACCGGAAGATGTGCCGGGTGATCATGATTACGTGACCGAGATCCACCCCCAGGGCGAGGCTTTTGTGCGCACCTTGGCCGACCGGTTGAAGGCTGGCGCCATATTCCTGCTGGACTACGGCTTTCCCGAGCACGAGTACTACCACGCGCAACGCCACATGGGCACGGTGATGTGTCACCGCGCCCACCAGGCCGATGGCGACCCACTGGTGCTGGTGGGCCAGAAAGACATCACGGCCCACGTCAACTTCACCGGCATTGCCGTCGCCGCGCAGGACGCCGGGCTGGAGGTGCTGGGCTACACCAGCCAGGCACATTTCCTGATGAACTGTGGCCTGGTCGATGCCATGCAGGCGGCTTCCCTTGCGGATCGTGTGGCAGGGCAGAAGCTGATACTGGAGCACGAGATGGGTGAGTTTTTCAAGGTCATTGGCCTTACCCAAGGTGCCTACTGGGACGCCATGGGTTTTAGCCGCGGTGACCGCACGCACCGGTTGTAAAGAGCATGGGCTGCCATCGCGCTTCTTCCGACATGCTGGGGCTTCTTCGTGCCGTCGTCCGGCTTTACAAAGTCTCTCTATGGGGTCTGTGCTTTATGGTGCTTGCGCCATCCGCCAACGCGGCGGACCTGGACATTGCGCTGAACGAACAGGACAGGCGGTCAAAGGCCGTGCCTGTGTGTGCACAGTTGGCGGAGGCGCCCAACCCTGCCGCAAGCTCTGCGGCCAGCCCTGCATCCAACAACGCGCAATACCAAAAGGCAATGTGTTTGAAGTTTGGTCTGGGGGTTGCACAACAGACCGCTGCTGAGGTGAGCCTGCTGCGCGAAGTCGCCCTGCAAGGTCACACCGAGGCGCAACTTGCGCTTGCCGATACGCTGCAACAAGGCAACGGTGCCGAAGAGCGCGAGGCATTGCATTGGTATGAGCGCGCAGCAACCGCTGGAGACAGCCGTGCGATGTCACGTGCCGCGCGGCTGTCTCAAAGGCTCAAAGACAAGGGCGTCGCTGTTGACGCGGTGCCCAATTCCGGTTTCTTAAATCCTGAAGACCAAGAGAACATGCCAGCGGGCTACCACTGCCACCGGTATGGATTGGGGCGGCAGTATTGCCACGGTGGCGTGGTCCATTAGGTCTGCGGTTTCAGGCTCAGAACGCCAACTGCACGCCGAGCTTCAGGATGCGCCCGGGTAGCGGAGCCTTGCCCGGTGCGCTTTGCGTCAGGATGGATGTGGCCGAGTAGGCCAGTACATCGTTGGCATTGTCCAGGCGCGCAAACCACAGCGCCGTGTTGGA
>JADMJD010000220.1 GCA_018780805.1 Rubrivivax sp.
GTTTCACGCACATGCAGGTGGCGCAGCCGGTGAGTTTTGCGCACCACCTGCTGGCTTATGTGGAGATGTTTGTGCGCGACGCCGAGCGCCTGGCCGACGTGCGCAAACGGGTCAACGTGCTGCCCCTGGGTGCGGCGGCACTGGCCGGCACCAGCTACCCGCTGGACCGCGAGGCGGTGGCACGCACGCTGGGCTTCGACGCCGTGTGCCAGAACAGCCTGGACGCCGTGAGCGACCGCGACTTCGCGCTGGAGTTCAGCGCCTGGGCCAGCATCTGCATGGTGCATGTCTCGCGCCTGAGCGAAGAGATCGTGCTGTGGATGAGCCAGAACTTCGGCTTCATCGACCTGGCCGACCGCTACTGCACCGGCTCGTCGATCATGCCGCAGAAGCGCAACCCCGACGTCGCCGAGCTGGCGCGTGGCAAGAGCGGCCGTGTGGTCGGCCACCTGATGGGCCTGCTGACGCTGATGAAGGGCCAGCCGCTCACCTACAACAAGGACAACCAGGAAGACAAGGAGCCGCTGTTCGACACCGTCGACACACTGCGCGACACGCTGCGCATCATGGCCGAGATGACCGGCGGCATCCGCGTCAAGGCCGACGCGATGGAGCGTGCGGCACTGCGCGGTTACGCCACCGCCACCGACCTGGCCGACTACCTGGTGAAAAAAGGCCTGGCCTTCCGCGACGCGCACGAGACCGTGGCCCATGCGGTGAAGATCGCGCTGCAGCGCGGGGTGGACCTGGCCGAGCTGCCGCTGGCCGATCTGCAGGCTTTCAACCCCGCCATCCAGGCCGACGTGGCCGAGGTGCTGACGCTGCAGGGTTCGCTGCGCTCACGCAGCGTGCTGGGTGGCACGGCGCCGGCCCAGGTGCTGGCGCAGGTGGCGCGCCACCGGGCACGGCTGGGCCGCTGACGGCAGCGGGTCAGCCGCCCGGCGCGGGGGCCGGTGGGCGTTGCTGGGCTTCGTCGCCGAAAAAACCCAGCAGCACCAGCGCGGCGATGCCGCCGATCGGGAACAGCAGCACCGCCAGCGCCACCCAGCCCGCCACCGAACGTTCCAGGCGCCGCGCCGCGATGCCCAGGAACACCCAGTGCAGGAACATGCCGACAGTGATCGCACTGCCCAGCAGCACAGTGCGCGGGATGCTGGCCACGGTGTGTTCCACCATCGGCGGCAGAAAGGCCACGATGCTGGCGCAGGCGACCACCAGGGCCAGGGTCGAGGCGCTGAGCGCGCGGCTGGCCGATGACTCAGCGGTTTTGGCGGTCATGGGCGTGCTCCAGAAACTTGCAAGGCCTTCATGGTACGACGCCGGGCGCCCCGTTGGCGACAATGCAACCCGCCACCATGAACCCGCGCACCCGCTGGATCGCCCACCTGGACATGGACGCCTTCTACGCGTCGGTGGAGCTGCTGCGCTACCCCGAGCTGGCCGGCCTGCCGGTGGTGATCGGCGGTGGCCGGCGTCACCAGCCGGTGCTGCAGCCCGACGGCAGCCGCCACTTCCTGACGCTGCGCGACTATGCCGGCCGCGGCGTGGCCACCACGGCCACCTACGCCGCGCGCGATTTCGGCGTGCACTCCGGCATGGGGCTGATGAAAGCCGCGCTGCGTGCGCCCGACGCCATCCTGCTGCCCACCGATTTCGAGCGCTACCGGCACTACTCGCGCCTGTTCAAGGCCGCGGTGGCCGAAGTGGCGCCGCTGATCGAGGACCGCGGCATCGACGAGATCTACATCGACCTGACCGACGTGCCCGGCGCGCAGGACACGCTGGGCTTCGACCCCACCGGCGGTGTGCGGGCGCTGGCCCAGGAGATCCGCAACAACGTGCGCCAGGCCACGGGCCTGAGCTGCTCGATCGGCGTCACGCCCAACAAGCTGCTGGCCAAGATCGCGTCGGAGCTGGACAAACCCGACGGCCTGACGGTGCTGACAGCGGCCGAAATTCCCGGCCGCATCTGGCCGCTGCCGGTGCGGCGCATCAACGGCATCGGCCCCAAGGCCGGCGCCAAGCTGGCGCAGCTGGGTCTGGCGACCATCGGCCAGGTGGCGGCCTGCGACCGTGCCTGGCTGGTGGAGCACTTCGGCCGCAGCTACGGCCGCTGGTTGCACGACGCCGCCCGTGGCCTGGACGACCGGCCCGTGGCCACCCACCAGGAGCCGGTGTCGATGAGCCGCGAGACCACGTTCGAACGCAACCTGCACGCGGTGCGCGACCGCGCGGCGCTGGGCGAGATCTTCACCCGGCTGTGCGCGCAGGTGGCGGGTGACCTGCAGCGCAAGGGTTACCTGGGCCGCACCATCGGCATCAAGCTGCGTTACGACGACTTCCGCACCGTCACGCGCGACCTGACCTTGCCGCAGCCCACGGCCGAGGCCGCAGCCATCCGCCACGCCGCCGGCCTGTGCCTGAAGCGGGTGGACCTGGCCAGGCCGCTGCGCCTGCTGGGGGTGCGCGCCGGTTCGCTGGCGCGCGGCGACGCCGTCACCCTATGATGGCCGCATGACACGCCCTGCCCTGCGCCCTGCACTGCGCCCTGCCCTGATTTGCGGGCTCGTCCTCACCGCGGTCGCCGCCCACCCGGCCGCGGCTGCCGACCTGCAGTTGACCGTCACCACCGCCGCCGGCCGCCCGGCGGGCGACGTGGTGGTGCAGGTCGTGCCCGCGGCGGCCTGGTCGCCGCCGACCCCGGCCGACGCCGTGCCGCTGGTGCAGAAGGACATCCGCTTCGACCCCTATGTGATGGCCATCCCGGTGGGCACCACGGTGCGCTTCGTCAACCGCGACACCTACGACCACCATGTGCGTTCCTTGCCCGGCGGGCCGCTGGGTGGCACGGCGCCGGCCAAGAGCTTCGAGTTCCGGCTGCCGGCGGCCAAGGGCAACAGCAGCAGCAACGCCGACCTGAAGTTCGACGTGCCGGGCAGCGTGGTGCTGGGCTGCCACATCCACGGCTCGATGCGGGGCCACATCTACATCGCCACCACACCCTGGGTCACGGTCACCGATGCTGAAGGCCGCGCCACGCTGAAAGGCATCCCCGACGGTGCGGTGGAACTGCGCGTGTGGCACCCGGACCAGCTGACCGAACAGTCCGCGCAGCGCCTGCAGCTGGCCGGAGTGGCCACGGCCACCGCCACGCTGAACTTCAGCCCGCGCCGCCGCCCCGCGCCGCGGCCCATGGGCGGTTGAACCCCTGAATCGGATCCACGATGCACCACCCCCTGTTCCTCATCGGCCTGCTGGCGGCACTGGCCGGCCCGCTGCAGGCCGCCGACCTGCAAGTCACCGTGAACACCGCGGCCGGCCGGCCGGCGGCCGATGTGGTGGTGATGGTCTTGCCCGCGGTGCGGGGCCCGGCGCCGGCCCTCGCCGAAGGCATCAGCATCGTGCAGCGTGACAACCGCTTCGAGCCCTATGTCACCGCCATCCCGTCGGGCACCACGGTGCGTTTTGTCAACCGCGACCGCTACGACCACCACGTGCGCTCGCTCGGCAGCGGGCCGATGGGCGCGGTACCGCCCGCCAAGTCCTTCGAGCTGCGGCTGTCCGGCGTGCAGGCCGGCGCCATCAAGGCCAGTGCCGAGGTGCAGTTCGACACCGCCGGCAGCGTGGTGCTGGGTTGCCACATCCACGGCTCGATGCGTGGCCACGTGTTCATCGCCAACACCCCCTGGGTGGCGGTGACCGACGAATTTGGCCGCGCCACGCTGCGCGGCCTGCCCGATGGCACGGCCGAGCTGCGCCTGTGGCACCCCGACCAGCTGGCCGCCCAGGCCACACAGACCCTGCAGCTGCAAGGCGCCGTCACGGCGCAGGCGGCACTGGGTTTCACGCCGCAGCGCCGGCCAGCGCCGCGGCCGCAGAGCGACTACAACTGAGGCGCCAGGCCGACCGCAGGCCGGTCCCAAGGTCGGCCTGGGCGCCCTCAGGGGGCAGCGGTCAGCGTGAGCGTCGGGGCCACCGTCAACGGCTGGGCAGCCGGGCCATCCAGATGGCGACGGCGGCGCACACCACCGCCGGCGCCCAGCGCCAGGGCCCGGGCAGCGTGTACGCCGCCCACGCGGCACCCCCCGCCATCATCACCCAGGCCAGCAGCTTGGCGCGCCAGGGGATCACGCGCCGGGCACGCCAGGCGCGCAGCATGGGCCCGAAGCGCCGGTGGTTTAACAACCAGCGCTCCCAGCGCTCGCTGCCACGCGCAAAGCAGAACGCGGCCAGGATCACGAAGGGCGTGGTGGGCAGCAGCGGCAACACGATGCCGACGATGCCGGTGGCGAACGCCAGCACGCCGGCCGCGATCCAGAAGACACGCTGCCACATCGGGCGTTGACCGGGCCGCTGCATGGCCGCATGCTACTTGTCGTCCAGCTTCAGGGAATCCCCCTGCGGGTGGCGATGCCGCAGTGCGGCATGATTACGTTTTGTCAATAAATCATCGTTCGGAGACTGCTCACCATGACCTTGACCCGACTGCTGCCCCAAGCCTTGTCCGTGCTGGCCGCCGCCGTGTTGGCCGCCAGCCTGCCTGCGCTGGCCCAGGACAAACCCACCGAGATCAAGCTCGCGCACTGGGTGCCGGCCAACCACCTGCTGGCCACCACCGGTTTCATCCCCTGGGGCCAGTCGATCGAAAAGGCCTCGGGCGGCAGCATCAAGGTCACGATCTACCCGGCGCAGCAGCTGGGCAAGGCGCCCGACCACTACGACATGGCACGTGACGGCATTGCCACCGTGGCCTATGTGAACCCGGGTTACCAGCCGGGCCGCTTCCCCATCATCGCCGCCGGCGAGTTGCCCTTCCTGGTCGACAAACCCGGCCCGGCCTCGCAGGCCCTGGACGCCTGGTACCGCCAGTACGCCGAGCGCGAGATGAAGGACGTCAAGGTCTGCCTGACCCACCTGCACGTGGGCACGCTGCACAGCAAGGCGCCCATCACCGACCCGGCGCAGATCAAGGGCATGAAGATCCGTCCCGCCAACGGCACCGTGGGTGCGATGGTCAATGTGCTGGGCGGCACTGCGGTGCAGCTGTCTGCGCCGGAAGCGCGCGATGCGCTGTCCAAGGGCGTGGCCGATGCCATCACCTTCCCGTGGAACTCGATCATCAGCTTCGGCATCGACAAGGTCACGACCTTCCACACCGACATGCGCCTGTACGCGGCTGTGTTCGTCTGGGCGATGAACAAGGATTGGTACGACGGCCTGTCCGCGAACCAGAAGAAGGTGATGGACAACCATTGCAACAACGAATGGGCCGCCAAGGTCGGCGCCGCCTGGGGCGATGCCGAAGACGCGGGCCGCGAGAAGCTGGTGGCGATGGGCGGCCACACCATGGTGCCGATGAGCAAGGCCCAGATCGACAACTGGAAGAAGGCTGTGGCCCCGGTGTACGACCAGTGGACGGCCGGTGCCGGCAAGCTGGGCCTGGACGGCAAGAAGGCGCTGGACGACCTGAAGGCGCAGCTTGCAAAAACGGGTGGCGCGTACTGATCTGAAGGCCTGCCAATGAAGCGCCTGCTGGCGGCCACCGAAACGGTGGCCGCCGTTTTTCTCTTGCTGATCGCGTTGCTCACTGCCGCCAACGTCGCGCTGCGCGATCTGCTTTCTGTGCAGATCCCCGACTGGTTCGACGGCACCAAGATGTTGATGGCCATCGCGCTGTTCTGGGGCATTGCGGTGGCCACCTACCACGCGGGCCACATCGCGGTGGACATCGTCTGGGAGCACCTCAAGCCGCCTGGTCGGCGTGTGCTGGACATCATCGCCAGCATCGTGACGCTGGCCTTTCTGGTGCCGATGGCCTGGATGGTGTTTTCCAAGGTGCTGGCCAGCGGCACGCAGGCCACGTCGGACCTGCGGCTGCCGCTGATGTGGTTCACCAGCATCGCCGCCTGCGGTGCCGTGGCCGGGGCCGTGCTGGCGCTGGCGCGGGTGATTGAACTGGTGCGCGGCCACGACCCGCACGACGATCTGGAAGCTGCCGATGGACCGTGACCTCGTCGCCCTGCTGGGCTTCATCGGCATGTTTGTGCTGATGGCCTTGCGGGTGCCCATCGGTGTGGCCATGGGCATCACCGGCGTGGTGGGCTTCGGCACGCTCACGGGCCTGAAACCAGCGCTGAACCTGCTGGGCAACGTGCCCTTGTCGGTGCTGACCGACTACAACCTGCTCGTGATCCCGATGTTCATCCTGATGGGCGCGTTTGCGTCGCATTCGGGCATGAGCCGGGAGCTGTTCGACGCCGGCCGGGCCTGGTTCGGCCACCGCCGGGGTGGCCTGGCCTACGCCAGCATCGCGGCCTGCGGCGGTTTTGCGGCCATCAACGGCTCCTCCGTGGCCACCGCGGCCACGATGTCCCAGGTGGCCTTGCCCGAGATGCGCAAGGGCGGTTACGACCCCGGGTTTTCGGCCGGCTTGATCGCCGCCGGCGGCACGCTGGGCATCATGATCCCGCCATCCACGATCTTCGTGCTCTACGGCATCATGACCGAGGTCGACATCGCCAAGCTGTTCGCCGCCGGTGTCGTGCCGGGCCTGCTGGGCGTGTTGTTCTACGTCGCCGTGGTGCAGTGGGTCGCGATGCGCGACCCCCAACACCTGCCTAGCGGCCGGCTCTACAGCTGGGCCGAACGCCTGCTGAGCCTGAAGGACCTGTGGGCCGTGATCCTGCTGTTCCTGTTTGTGCTGGGCGGCATCTACGGCGGCCTGTTCACGGTGCAGGAGGCCTCGGGTGTGGGTGCGGCCGGCACGCTGCTGATCGGCGTGCTGCGTGGGCGGCTGCGCTGGAAGCAGATCCGCGCGGCGCTGATCGATGCTTTGCGTGTGTCCTCGGCCATCATGATGATCGTCGTCGGCGCCTTCCTGTTCGGTTATTTCCTGACCATCACGCAGTTCACGCAGAACGCGGTGGACTGGCTGGTCAACCTGCCGGTGGGTGCCTACGGTGTGCTGGCCATCGTGATGCTCGGCTACTTCGTACTCGGCGCGGTGATGGACGAGCTGGCGATGATCCTGCTCACGGTGCCCATCGTCTTCCCGGCGATGACGCAGCTGGGTTTCGACCCGGTGTGGTTCGGCGTCATCGTCGTGATGGCCGTCACCTTCGGCATGATCTGCCCGCCGGTGGGCATGAACGTGTTCGTGATCAACTCGATCGCACGCGACATCCCGCTGGGCCGCATCTACCGCGGCACCATGCCCTTCATCGCGGTGGACCTGGTGCGCCTGGTGCTGCTGTGTGCCTTCCCCGGCATCGCGTTGTGGTTGCCCAAGGTGATGGGGCTGTAGAGCCTGCAACCAGCCCGTGCCCACGGCTGACGACCTGCGCCTGCCTTCGCTGGACGCCCTGCGCGCCTTCGAGGCCGCGGCCCGGCTGGGCAGCTTCGAGCGCGCCGCCGACGAGCTGGCCGTGGGCGCCAGCGCGGTCGGCAAACGCATCGCGGCGCTGGAAACACTGATCGGCACCGAGCTGCTGGCACGCGGCGGCAAGGCTTTGCTGCTCACCGCCGCTGGGCGCGACTACCTGGCCCAGGTGCGGCCCGCACTCACGCTGCTGGCGGCCGTGCCGCAGCACCGGCGCCCCGTGCAACGCACCCGAAAACTGCGGGTGAGCGCCCCGCCCACGTTTGCACGCCAGATGCTGGTGCCGGAGCTGGGCGACTTCAGCGCCGCCCACCCCGGCATCGAGCTGGAGGTGGTGTTGTCGATCCCCTTCCTGGACCTGCGCCCGGGCGAAGCCGATGTCGAGGTCCAGCATGCCGACACGGCCACCCCCGGCTTGCAGGTGCTCATGCACGACGTGATGTTGCCCGTGGCTGCCCCTGCACTGCTGCAACGCCATCCGCCGCTGCATCAGCCGGCCGACCTGGCTGCGCTGCCGCTGCTGCGCACGCCGCTGGAACCCTGGACCCCCTGGTTCCGCGCCGCCGGGCTGGCCTGGCCCGAACCCGCCAGCGGCCCGATGCTGGTGGACCTGGGCCTGACGCTGGAAGCCGCCGTTGCGGCCCAGGGCGTGGCGCTGGCGCGGCCCACACTGGCGCGCAGCTGGCTGGCCAGCGGCACGCTGCAGCCACTGTTCCGGCTGACCGCCACACCGGCGCGCCAGTACGGCGTCCAGCATGTGGACCGCGACGATGCACGCCTCTTTGCCCACTGGCTGGCTGGGCGTTGCACCCAACGTGCGCAGGACGCCCTGGCGCTGCTTTCCGGTCTGGCCTGACAAACTTTCCGCTCGGCGCGGAAGGCGGTCGTTAGCATCTGGACCGAGGAGACACCATGACCACCACCATCACCAACATCGAAGACCTGCGGCAACTGGCGCAAAAACGTGTACCGCGCATGTTCTACGACTACGCCGACAGCGGCAGCTGGACCGAAAGCACCTACCGCGCCAACGAGAGCGATTTCCAGAAGATCAAGCTGCGCCAGCGTGTGGCCGTCAACATGGAAGGCCGCAGCACCGCGACGAAGATGATCGGTGTGGACGTGGCCATGCCCGTGGCCATCGCACCCACCGGCCTGACCGGCATGCAACACGCCGACGGCGAGATCCTGGCGGCGAAGGCCGCGGAAAAGTTCGGCATCCCGTTCACGCTGTCCACGATGAGCATCTGCTCGATCGAGGACATCGCGGCCCACACCCAAGCGCCGTTCTGGTTCCAGCTCTACGTGATGAAGGACCGCGCCTTCATCGAGCGCCTGATCGACCGCGCCAAGGCCGCCAGGTGCGGCGCGCTGGTGCTCACGCTCGACTTGCAGATCCTCGGCCAGCGCCACAAGGACCTGAAAAACGGCCTCTCGGCACCGCCGAAGATGACGCTCGCCAACCTGATCAACCTGGCCAGCAAGCCGCGCTGGTGTCTGGGCATGGCGGGCACCAAACGCCGCCAGTTCGGCAACATCGTCGGGCACGTCAGCGGCGTCGAGAACATGGGCAGCCTGTCGGAGTGGACGGCCAAGCAGTTCGACCCGGCGCTGAACTGGGGCGACGTGGAGTGGATCAAGAAGCGCTGGGGTGGCAAGCTGATCCTGAAGGGCATCCAGGACGTCGAAGACGCCAAGCTCGCGGTGGCCAGCGGCGCCGATGCGCTGATCGTCAGCAACCACGGCGGGCGGCAACTCGACGGTGCCGAGTCCAGCATCAATTCGCTGCCCGCGATCGTGGCCGCAGTCGGCAGCCAGATCGAAGTGCACATGGACGGCGGTGTGCGCTCCGGCCAGGACGTGCTGAAGGCCGTCGCGCTGGGGGCCAAAGGCACCTACATCGGCCGCGCCTTCCTCTACGGCCTGGGTGCGATGGGCGAAGCCGGTGTCACCAAGGCGCTGCAGATCATCCACAAGGAACTGGACCTGACCATGGCCTTCTGCGGCCGCACGCAGATCGCGCAGGTGGACCGCAGCATCCTGCTGCCGGGCACCTTCCCGGGGGCCTGAGGGGCGCGCGCGCCAGCGCTACAGCGTCTTCGCGTCGAAGCTGTTGCAGCCGGCCACGCGGCCGTCTTTCAAGCCGCGGCTGAACCAGCGCATGCGCTGTTCGCTGGTGCCGTGCGTGAAACTTTCGGGCACGATGGTGCCTTGCGATTGCCGCTGCAGCGTGTCGTCGCCGATGCGCGAGGCCGCGTTCAACGCCTCCTGCACGTCGCTCTGCTCCAGCCAGCCCTTGCCCTGCTGCGAGTGGTGCGCCCAGACGCCGGCCAGGCAGTCGGCCTGCAGTTCCACACGCACCGACAGCGCGTTCATCTGTGTCTGCGGCACCTTGCCGCGCATCGCGTCGACCTTCTGCGTCACGCCCAGCAGGCCCTGCACATGGTGGCCCACCTCGTGCGCGATCACGTAGGCCTGGGCAAAGTCACCGGGCGCGCCCATCTGGCGCGACAAGGTCTCGAAAAATCCCAGGTCGATGTAGACCTTCTGGTCACCCGGGCAGTAGAACGGGCCCATCGCCGACTGGCCGGTGCCGCAGGCCGTGGGCGTGGCGCCGCGGAACAGCACCAGCGTGGGCTCGCGGTAGGTGCCGCCGCCGGCCTGGAACTGGGCGCGCCAGATGTCCTCGGTGTCGGCCAGCACGGTGGACACGAACTGTGCCTCGCGGTCGGTGGGCGGCGTGCTCGAAGCCGGCGCCTGCGCCACCGGGCCCGTGTCCACACCGCCCAGCAGGCCCAGCACCGTCAACGGATTGATGCCGAAGATCCAGCCCGCCACCAGCGCGATGGCGATGCTGCCCAGGCCGATGCCACGGCCGCCGATGCGGGGACCGCCACCGCCCCCGCCGGCACGTCGGTCCTCGACGTTTTCACTCTGGCGGTGGCCTTCCCACTTCATGGCATTGGTCTCAGGTTTTGGGCAGCGTGACACCACGCTGGCCTTGGTACTTGCCGCCGCGGTCCTTGTAGCTGACCTCGCAGACGTCGTCCTTGTCGCTCTCGAAAAACAGCACCTGGGCGCAGCCTTCACCGGCGTAGATCTTGGCCGGCAGCGGCGTGGTGTTGCTGAACTCCAGCGTCACGTACCCTTCCCACTCCGGCTCGAAGGGGGTGACGTTGACGATGATGCCGCAGCGGGCGTACGTGCTCTTGCCCAGGCAGATGGTCAGCACGTTGCGCGGGATGCGGAAGTATTCCAGCGTGCGTGCGAGCGCAAAGCTGTTGGGCGGGATGACGCAGACATCCTTGTGGATGTCGACGAAGCTGTTTTCGTCGAAGTTCTTCGGGTCCACCACGGTGCTGTGGATGTTGGTGAAGACCTTGAACTCGGGTGCGCAGCGGATGTCGTAGCCGTAGCTGCTGGTGCCGTAGCTGACAATCCGCTGGCCGTCGGCGTTCTGGCGCACCTGGCCGGGCTCGAACGGTTCGATCATGCCGTGCTGCTCGGCCATGCGCCGGATCCACTTGTCGCTCTTGATGCTCATTCGCGCATTCTAGGAGTCTGCGCTACAGTGAAATCAAAAGGAGACATCCCCATGGCCAGCCCCTTCCGTTCCGCGGACGACCTGCTGAAGCTCTACGCCGAGTACCACCGCGACCGGCGCAACATCGCCACCCACCTGGTCGGTGTGCCCCTCATCGTGCTGGGCATCGGCGTGTTGCTGGCCCGTCCGGCGTTTGCCGTCGGCGGCCTGCTGCTGACGCCGGCCTGGATCGTCTTTGCCCTGGGCACCGCCTGGTACCTCACACGCGGGCAGCTGGCGCTTGGTGTGGCCGTCAGCGCCGTCACCGGGGGCTTGTTTGCGCTGGGCCAGCCGCTGGCGGCCGGCAGCGCGGCGGGCTGGCTGGGCTGGGGCCTGGGGCTGTTCGTGGTCGGCTGGATCATCCAGTTCATCGGCCACTACTACGAGGGCCGCAAGCCGGCCTTTGCAGACGACATCGTGGGCCTGCTGGTCGGTCCGATGTTCGTCGTGCTGGAAATGCTCGCCGGCCTGGGCCTGTTCAAGGGCCTGATGGCGCAGATCGAACACCACGCCGGCCCCACCCACCTGCGCGACCTGGCCCACCCGGCCACCCGGTGAGTGCCGCGCCCGGCCCGGTGCTGGTCGTCGGCGCGGGCGCGGTCGGCTGTTACGTCGGTGGCGCCTTGCAGCAGGCCGGCGCGGCGGTGCAGTTTGTCGGCCGGCCACGCATGCTGGCGGCACTGGCGGCCCAGGGTCTGAGACTGACCGATCTGGACGGCCGGCTGCAGAAGCTGCGCCCGGACCAGCTCTCGCTGCACACCAACGTGCCCACCGGCGGGCCACCGCCGGCCCTGGTGCTGCGGTGCGTGAAGAGCGGCGCCACGGCCAGCGCTGCGGCGGAGCTCGGGCGTGCCATGCCGGCCGGCACACCGGTGCTGTCGCTGCAGAACGGCGTGGCCAATGCCGACGTCGGCGCGGCGCAGGCCCCGGCGCTGCACTGGTTGCCCGGCATGGTGCCCTTCAACATCGCCGAGTTGGGCCCGGGCCATTTGCACCGCGGCACCGGCGGGCGGCTGGCAGCGCAGGACGATCCGGCGCTTCGGACCTGGCTGCCCGCTTTCGCCGCCGCCGGCCTGCCACTGAATCTGCACGCCGACCTGCAACCGGTGCTCTGGGGCAAGCTGCTGCTGAACCTGAACAACCCGGTGAATGCCTTGTCGGGCCTGCCATTGCGGGCCCAGCTGCTGGACGCCGGTTACCGCCGCATCCTGGCCGCGCTGCAGCGCGAAGCCCTGGCCGTGATGGCCACCGCCGGTATCCAACCGGCCCAGGTGGGCAGCGTCAAACCATCGTTGCTGCCCTGGGTGCTGCGGCTGCCGGATGTGCTGTTCAAGCGCCTGGCCGGCCGCATGCTGCGCATGGATGAACGGGCCCGCTCCAGCATGGCCGACGACCTGGCGCTGGGCCGCCCGCCGGAGATCGACGCGCTGTGTGGCGCCGTGGTGCGGCTGGCGCAGGCCCAGGGCCGCACGGCGCCGCTGAACACGGCCATGGTGCGATTGTTGTCGGGGCCGAAGCCGGCGCCGATGTCGGCCGCGGCGCTGCGCCAGGCGATGAAGGCCTGATCAGCGCCCAGCGCTGAGGTCTGATCAGCCCCAGACCTGGCGCGCCACCTCGACCACCCGTTCCAGCTTGCGCCACTGGTCGTCCTGCGACAGCGCGTTGCCGTGGTGGGTGCTGGAAAAACCGCACTGCGGGCTCAGCGCCAGCTGTTCCAGCGGCACGATCTTCGCGGCCTCGTCGATGCGGCGTTTCAGCGCGTCGGCGGTTTCCAGCTCGCCCAGCTTGGTGGTCACCAGGCCCAGCACCACGGTCTTGCCCGGCGGCAGCGCACGCAGCGGCTCGAAGCCGCCCGCCCGGGCGTTGTCGAACTCCATGAAATACCCGTCGACGTCGGTGGAGAACATGGCCTCCACCACAGGGTCGTAACCCCCTTCGGCCACCCAGGCGCTCTTGAAGTTGCCGCGGCAGGTGTGGATGGTCACTGCCATGTCGGCAGGCCGATCGCGCAGCGCGTCGTTGATCACCTGGGCGTAACGCCGCGGCAACGCCATCGGGTCGTCGCCGTTGGCGCGGCAATTGGCCTGGATCTTCGGGTCGCAGAGGTAGGCGAAGGTGATGTCGTCCAGCTGCAGGTACCGGCAGCCGGCGTCCGCCAAGTGCTGGATGGCGCGGCGGTAGGCCGCGGCCACGTCGGCCCAGAACACTTCGAGGTCCGGGTAGGCCTCTTTCGAGATCGCGGCCCGGCCGCCGCGCAGGTGCAGCATCGACGGCGACGGGATCGTCATCTTCGGCAGCGCGGTGCTGACCGACTTCATCAGGTAGGCGAAGTGATCCGCCATGATCGGCCGGCTGCAGCCCACACGGCCAGTGACGGTGGCGATGGGCGGTTGCTCCGACTGCCCAGCGATCTGGAACTTCGGGCCCGGGTTGGCCTGCAGCTGCACACCGTCCAGCTGGCCCAGGAAATCCAGGTGCCACCAGTCGCGGCGGAACTCACCGTCGGTGACGGCCTGCAGCCCGATGTCCTGCTGGCGCCGCACCGCCTCGCGCACCGCGCGGTCTTCGGTCTCGCACAAGGTCTCGGCCGACAGGTCGCCGGCTTTCCACTGGGCACGCGCTGCGGCCAACCAATCAGGCCGCAGCAGGCTGCCGACCTGGTCGGCACGGAACGGAGGTTTCATCGGTGTTGTCTCCTGTTGTTCGAGGAGACGGAGTCTAGAGGCGCTGGCGCAGACTCAGCCGGAGACGACACGCACCGCAGGGCGCTGCGGTTCCGGCTCGGAGTCAAAGCGCTCGAAGCCGGTGTAACAGAGGAAATGCCGGTTCGTCGCGCGCCCGAACAGCGTCATGCCCAGGCGGCTGGCCATCTCGTGGCCCATCGCCGTGACGCCGTTGCGCGACACGATGATGGGCACACCCAGCTGCGCGGCCTTCATCACCATCTCGCTGGTCAGCCGGCCGGTGGTGTAGAAGGCCTTGTCGCCGCCCGCGATGCCGTGCAGGCCCATCCAGCCGGCGATGGTGTCGATGGCGTTGTGGCGGCCCACGTCCTCGACGAACATCAGCATCTCCGCGCCACAGAACAAGGCACAGCCGTGCACCGAGCCGGCCTTGCGGTGGATGCTGTCCTGCTGCCGCATGGTCTCGAGCATGCGGTGCAGCGTGCTTTGGCGGATGCGGGCCTGCTCGGGCGTGGGCAGCGTGATGCCGTGCAGGTCCTGCAGCAGATCGCCGAACACCGTGCCCTGACCGCAGCCGGTGGTGACCACCCGCTTGGCGGTGCGCGCTTCGATCTCTGCCACGCCGGTGTGGGTCTTCACCGCGGCGGCGCCGACCTCCCAATCCACCGTGACCGATTCGACCTGTTCCACCCGTTCGATCAGACGCTGGTTGCGCAGGTAGCCCAGCACGAGCAGTTCGGGCATCGCGCCCAGCGTCATCAGCGTGACCAGCTCACGTTTGTCGACGTACACCGTCAACGGCCGCTCGGCCGGGATGTGGATGCTGCGGCGCTCGCCGTATTCGTCGAGGATGCTGATCTCGCGCAACAGTGGCACCCGCGCGTGTGTCAGCCGTGGCGCGCCGGGCACCACTGGCCGCGGCGCGGCGCTGGGCTGGGGCGGGCTGGGGAGCGCTTCGCTAGGCACCGACATGGGGCCGATTGTGCTTATTTCTTGACGGGCGCAGCCGGTGTCGCGGGGGCGGCAGGGGCGGCCGCCGTGACAGCCGGTGCCGATGCCGCGGCCGGCGGCGTGTAGACAAACGGCCCCGGGTCCGCACAGGGCGCGGTGGCCGTGGCCGGTTTGGTGTCCTTGCCAGCCTTCTTGGCGTTGGCGTAGTAGCTGGTGGCCACCTGGTCCATGCTCTTGCAGAGCTTGAAGGCCTCGACCTTGCCGCCATGCGCGGTCTTGGCCGCGGCCTCGGCGGACTTGGCCTTGGCTTCGTCGCTGGGCGCGGGCAGTTTGGCCCCCGCCGTGCCGACCAGCAACAGGCCAGCGGCGATGAAGGCAATGTGTTTGGTGTTCATGTGAATGCTCCGTGCAGGCTCAGGCGTGGGCGCTGGCAGCCTGGCCACCAGCTTCGCCGCTGGCCGAGCGCTGGGCCGGGATGCGGCCGGCCTGGATGTCGTCGTACCAGAGTTCGTGGTGTTCCTTGGCCCAGGTTTCGTCCACGTAGCCGGTGCGCATGGCGGCGTAGGCGCCCTTGGCACCGACCGTGCCCATGTAGATGTGGCCGATGAACATGGCCATCATCAACACCGTGGCCGCGGCGTGGATCATGTGGGCGATCTGCATGTCACCGCGCGTGTAGGCCAGGCCGGGCAGCACCATGTCCAGCACCAGGCCGGAGCCGACGGTGATGGCGCCGAGCAGGAACACACCGCCCCAGAACAGGATCTTTTCGCCCGCGTTGAAGCGGTTGGACGGCACATGTTCACCCGAGAACATGCCACCCCCCTTGGCCAACCAGACCAGATCGTCCTTGCTGGGGAAGTTGTCCTTCACGAAGGTGAGGAACACCACGATCAGCGACACGGCGAACAGCGGCCCGGCAAAGTTGTGCAGGTTCTTCAGCACGTAGCCCAGCCACCCGAACAGCGTGCTGCCGAGGATGGGCAGCAGGAAGAATTTGCCGAAGGCCATCACGATGCCAGACACGGCCAGCACCACGAAGGCGATGGCGTTGGTCCAGTGCGCCGCACGTTCGAACGGCGTGAAACGTTCGATGCGGCGCCCGGTGTCCGGCCCATGGGTGGTGAGCGGGCCCTTCACGAAGAAGTGCAGCGCCACCGCCAGCGCCGCAATGATCAGCAGCGAGCCGCCGTAGGGGATCAGCCAGTTGTTGCGAACCTGGCGCCAGGCTTCACCGGCGGTGGTGAAACGCGAGCCCGGGTACTGCGTGAAGCTCTGGATCAGGATGCCTTTTTCGGCGCCCGGCAGGCTCACGTAGCCGGCGTTTTCTCCTGACTGGCGCACACCGCGCCAGAAGGGCGCGTTGTTGCCCGGCTGGGTCTGGCCGCGTTGGGCGTTGGTTTCGTCGGGCTTGGGCTCGGCCGGGGCGACAAAACCCGCAGGCGGGCCGGCCGGCGTGGCGGGGATGGCCGCGGGCGTGACAGGCGGGGTGGCCGGCACGGCAGCGGGTGCCTGGGCGGCAGTCCAGCCCGCCATCAGCAAACCGGCCACCAGGGCCACCGCGCGGGCCCAGGGCTGCAGTCGTGTGCGCATGGACACCTCCTCAGCTGCCGGCACCGGTGGTGCGCTGGTATTCGTTCTGGCCCTCGCGGGCGCGGGTGTTGATCTGGGTCTCCCAGCTCTTCGCGTCGCCGGCTTTCCAGCCCGGCGCGGCATAACCGTTGTCCGTGCCCTGCCAAGACGACTCCGTGGCCTTCTTCGTCCCCATCACCTGCGGTTTTTCACCGCATGCGCCGAGCGCTGCCACGCTGCACAACAGGACCCACCCGGCGAGCCTCATGACTTCTTGCCCTCGGCCGGTTTGCCGTAGGCCGTGCCCCAGCCCCAGACCTCGCTGCCCTTGCCACGCGTGAGCACGCGGGTGCGGAAGATGTCGGCCACGACATCGCCGTCACCGCCCAGCAGGGCCTTGGTCGAGCACATCTCGGCACAGGCCGGCAGCTTGCCTTCGGACAGGCGGTTGCGGCCGTACTTCTCGTTCTCGGCTTCGCTGCCGTTGGCCTCGGGGCCGCCGGCGCAGAAGGTGCACTTGTCCATCTTGCCGCGCAGGCCGAAGGTGCCATTGCTCGGGAACTGCGGCGCGCCGAAGGGGCAGGCGTAGCTGCAGTAACCGCAGCCGATGCAGGTGTCCTTGTCGTGCAGCACCACACCGTCGTCGGTGCGGTAGAAACAGTCCACCGGGCAGACCGCCATGCAGGGTGCGTCGCTGCAGTGCATGCAGGCCACCGAGA
>JADMJD010000128.1 GCA_018780805.1 Rubrivivax sp.
CGCTTCTTCAATTCAGACCGTGGCGGCAGGGCGGCGGCGGTGCCTGCGTTCTCCGCCCCCCGCCCAGCCACAGAACGTGGAGCGTGAACAAGCACAAGCACAAGCAAGCAAAACAGGCTCATCCCTTCAACCCACCCTGCGTCAACCCCCCCACCACCCGCTCCTGGAAGATCGCGATCAACACCGCCACCGGCACGATGGCGACGATCAAAGCCGCGGAGATGATGGGCCAGGGGAAGGTGAACTCGCCCTGGTACAGCGTGATGCCCACCGGCAGCGTGCGCATGCTGGCGCTGGCGTTCAAGGACAGTGCCAGCAGGAACTCGTCCCACGCGTTCACGAAAGCCAGGATGCCGGCCGTGAACACACCGGGCGCCGCCAGCGGCACCACCACGCGCCACAGCGCACCCAGTCGTGTGCAGCCGTCGATCATCGCGGCGTTCTCCAGGTCCTTGGGGATGCTCTGGAAGAAGCCCACCAGCACGAGTGTGCACACCGGCAGGTTGAGCACCGTGTAGGGCAGCACCAGCGCGGTGTAGGTGTTCAGCAGGTTCAGCGCGCGCATGGTCTCGAAGATCGGCACCAGCAGCGTGACCAGCGGGAACATGCTGCTCGCCACGATGCAGGTCAGGATCAGCTGCCGGTGTTTGAGGTTCAGCCGTGCGATGGCGTAGGCCGCAAACGCCGACACCACCAGTGACACCGCGGTGGCCACCAGCGCCACCGTCAGGCTGTTGAGCATGTACTTCAGCAGCGGCTGGTCGGTGAACGCTTGTGCATAGTTCTGCAGCGTGCCGTTGCGCGGCCAGTAGGTGATGGGTTTGCTGACGAGTTCGGTCTCGGTCTTCAGCGAGGTGAGCAGGATCCACAGCGCCGGGAAGAAGCCGTTCAGAACGACGATGCCGGCCGCCAGCCACTTCAACATGCGGGGCGTATAGGTCGGCATCATGGTGCCCCCACGACGCTGCGCGTCGGCCCCCCGAGGGGGCGTGAACGCCTTGGGAGCGGCCTAGCGGCGTTCATGCGTTCTTCCCAATCCGCTTCAGGTAGAAGGCGGTCACGAACAGCGAGAGGACGAACATGCACACCGCCAGCGTGGAGCCGTAGCCCACGTCCAGGTAATCGATGGTGGTCTTGTGGATCAGCATGGCCAGCGTCTCGGTGGCGTTGCCCGGGCCGCCCTTGGTCATCGTGTAAGGGATGTCGAAGGTCTGCAGCGCGGTGATGGTGCGGAAGATCAGCGCCACGATGATGCTGGGCATCAGCATCGGGATCGTGATCTGCCAGAACTGCTGCCACCTGGTGGCGCCATCGACTTCGGCCGCCTCGTACAGCGACTTCGGGATCATCTGCAGGCCGGCCAGCAGGATCAGCGCCATGAAGCTGCTGGTCTTCCAGATGATGGTGGCGCAGATGGCCGTCATCGCCCAGTTCGGCCGCAGCAGCCACATCGTCGGCTCGTCCGTGCCCAGGCGGCGGAAGACATCGTTCACGACGCCGTACTCGGTGTGGAAGAACCACGCGAAGATCAGCCCGGCAAACGACAGCGGCAAGGCCCAGGGCAGCAGCAGCGCCAGCCGCACCGGCCACTGCCGCTTGAAGGGCAGGTTGGCCAGCATCGCCAGGCCCAGGCCCACCACCAGCGCACCGGGCACGGTGATCAGCGTGATCAGCACGGTGTTCTTGGTGGCGTTCCAGAAGTCCTTGTCCGTCAGCACCAGGGCGTAGTTTTCCCAGCCGACGAACCGGGCGCCGCCACCACCCGACAGGCGCAGGTCGAAGAAGCTGTTGAAGATCAGCTTGGCTATGGGATAGACCACGATCAGCGCCAGCAGCAGGAAAGCCGGCGCGAGCAACAACACCCCGAGGGTCTTCTCGCTCGGGTCGCGCAGGCGTTCCAGCGTGCTGGGCATCTTGGCTTACCTCATCACGCGGCGCAGGCGGGACTCGATCTCGTCCACGCCTTCGGCCGGGGTCTTGGTGCGCGCCAGCACCGCACTCGTCGTCGTGCGGATGGTGTCGCTGACCTGGCCGTACTCCTTGCTCATCGGCCGGCTCTTGCCGGCCACGACCACCTTGGCGGCGTCCTGGAACCAGGGCACGGCCTTGGTGACCGCAGGGTCGGTGTAGACGCTGGCGTAGGTGGGCAGCAGCGAACCTTCAGCGGCCAGGAACTTGCTGGCCTCGGCGCTGGCCATGAACTTCACCAGGTTGGCCGCGGCTTGTTTGTTCTTGCTGAAGGCGCTGACGGCCCACTGCCAGCCGCCCACGCAGGTGGCGCTCTGGCCGCCGGCCATCGCCGGCAGCGGCATCACACCCACCTTGCCCTGCACCGTGCTGTCCTTGTCGTCCTTGAAGCGGTCCCAGGCGAAGCCCCAGTTGATGGCAAACACCACCTGGCCGGCCTTGAACTCGTTGACGGTGTCGGGCGTCTTGACCTCGGCAATGTTCTTCTTCATCACGCCCTGGTCCACCATCGTCAGCCATTGCTGCAGGCCCTTGGTGGCGGCGGCCTTGTCCAGCGTCATGCGGCCCTGCGCGTCGTTGAACTCCTTGCCCTGGCCCCAGTAGGGCAGCAGGAAGGTGCAGACCGCCCCTTCGATGGGTGCGCCCTGGATGCTCAGGCCCTGCAGGTTGGGGTTGCCTTCGGCCTGCTGGATCTTCTTGGCGGCCGCGGCCAGTTCGTCCCAGGTCTTGGGCTCGGCCACACCGTGTTTGGCCAGCAGGTCCTTGCGGTAGTACATGAACATCGCGTCGGCGAAGGCCGGCATTGCGGCGATCTTGCCGTCCACCACGTTGCTGGCGGCGTAGACCGGCAGGAAGGGCTTCATCACGTCGGCCGGTTTGCCCAGGTAGTTGTCCAGCGGCTCCAGCCAGCCGGCGCCAAAGTACTGCGCCGGGTTCACGATGTCGATCATGTAGATGTCGATCGCCGAATCCTTGGCGTTCAGCACCGTGCTCAGGTACTGGCGCTGCAGTTCGCTGGTGGCGCCGCCGGTTTCGATGTCGATCTTCACGCCCGGGTTGGCGGCCTGGTACTGGTCGAACAGCTTGCGCATCAGGTCGGGGCGCTGGTTGGCGCCGCCGGAGAACACACGCAGCGCGGTCTGCGCCAGCGCGTCGGTGGTGGTCACGGCGGCGAGCAGCGCGAAGGCGGCGGCGGCCAGGGTGGTTCTGCGTTGCATCGTTGTCTCCTGTGGGTTCTTGGATGTTGCGGGGTTCAGATCGCGGAAGTCAGACGGCCGCCCCGCTGTCGGCATCGAACAAGTGGAAGTGCGCCGGATTCAGGTACACGGTGACGGGGGTGCCCGGCGCCTGGCGGAACTGCGCCGGCAGCCGCGCCACCATCTCGGCCGCTCCGCACTGCAGCGTCACCAGCGTCTCGGCGCCCAGCGGCTCCAGCAGCACGACCTCGGCGTCGATGGCGACATCGGCGTCGTGTTCGCGCAGCAGGCGCAGGTTTTCGGGGCGGATGCCGAACTTCAGCTTCGTGTGCTGTGCGCCGCGGGTGGCCAGGTCGGCCGGCAGCGGGATCTTCAAGTCACCGATCGCGGCCGCCTGGCCTTGCAGCACGCAGTCCGCCAGGTTCATCGGCGGCGCGCCGGTGAAACCGGCCACGAACAGCGCCGCCGGCCGGTTGTAGATGGCGTCGGGCGTGTCGTACTGCATCTTGTGCCCGGCCGACAGCACCGCGATGCGGTCGGCCATGGTCATGGCCTCGACCTGGTCGTGTGTGACGTAGATGATGGTGGCACCCAGGCGCTGGTGCAGCTTCTTGATCTCACTGCGCATCTCGCCGCGCAACTGCGCGTCCAGGTTGCTCAGTGGCTCGTCGAACAAAAACACCTTGGGCTGCCGCACGATGGCGCGGCCGATGGCCACGCGCTGGCGCTGGCCGCCGGAGAGCGCCGCAGGGCGCCGCTCCAGCATGTGGTCGATCTTCAGCAGCTTGGCGGCATCCATCACACGCTGCTGGATCTCGGCCTCGGGTGTCTTGCGCAGCCGCAGGCCGAAGGCCATGTTGTCGAACAGCGTCTTGTGCGGGTAGAGCGCGTAGTCCTGGAACACCATCGCGATGTCGCGGTGGCGCGGGGGCAGGTCGTTGACCACCTTGCCGTCGATCTGCAGCTCACCGCCGGTGATGGGTTCCAGCCCCGCGATCATGCGCAGCAGCGTGCTCTTGCCGCAGCCCGAAGGCCCGACGAACACCACGAACTCGCCATGTCGGATCTCCAGGTCGATGCCATGGATGACGGCCACGTTGCCGTAGCTCTTGCGGATCTGGCGCAGCTCGACGTTGGCCATGTCAGTAGTTGCCTTCGATCTTTGGGGCCGAGTCACGCAGCTGCTTCAGCGCGCCGGTGCAGGCGCGCATGTACAGCCCCAGGTCCGAGGCCAGGCCGACAAAGTCGTAGCCCATCTCGCGGCACTGCGCCACCTGATCGACTGCCCCCATCACGGTGCCGATGCGCACGCCTGCGGCCTTGGCGCGCCGGGCCGCGTCGGCCATGGCCTCGGCCACCCGCGGATGGCCCACCTGGCCGGGCAGGCCCATCGCGCCCGACAGGTCGCCCGGGCCCAGGAACAACGCGTCCACACCCGGCACGGCGGCGATGGCCTCCAGGTTGTCCAGCGCCGTGGTGCTTTCGATCTGCACGATCACGCTCACCTGTGTGTTGGCGTGGGCAAAGTGGTTGGGCACGGTGCCGAACTTCGAGGCCCGGCCCATCGCCGCCATGCCGCGCACACCTTCCGGCGGATAACGCGTGGCGGCCACCGCGGCAGCGGCTTCGTCGGCGTTCTGCACAAACGGCACCAGCAGGTTCAGCGCGCCCACGTCCAGCACCCGCTTGATCGTCACCGTGTCGTTCCAGGGCACACGCACGATGGGCAGCATGGTCGAGCCCAGGTTGGCCTGCAGCAGGTGCACCAGCGTCGAGAGGTCGATGGGCGTGTGCTCCATGTCCAGCACTGCCCAGTCGAAGCCAGCGTGGCCGGTGGCCTCGGTGATCAGGTGGCTGGCCGACATGATCCAGGTGCCCAAAGGCACCGCGCCGCTGTCGAACATCTGGTGGAAGGGTTTCATCGCGGACTCAGTAGATGGGAGGCTCGGGCGTGGGCGCTGTGCCTTGCAGGAAATCGAAGTCGCAGCCTTCGTGGGCCTGCGTCACATGCTGCTGGTACAGGCGCGTGAAACCACGGGTGTAGGGCGTGGCCGGGGCCCGCCACGCGGCGCGGCGGCGGCTGAGTTCGGCCTCGTCCACACACAGCGTCAGGCGGCGTGCGGGCAGGTCGAGCTCGATCTCATCGCCGGTCTGCACCAGCGCCAGCGGCCCGCCGACCGCGCTCTCGGGGCTGATGTGCAGCACGCAGCTGCCGTAGTGCGTGCCGCTCATGCGCGCGTCGGACAAGCGCAGCATGTCGCGCACGCCGGCAGCCAGCAGCTTCTTCGGGATCGGCAGGTTGCCCCATTCCGGCATGCCGGGCGCGCCCACCGGGCCGCCGCCGCGCAGCACCAGCACGGTGTTCGCATCGACGTCCAGGTCCGGGTCGTGGATGCGGGCCATCATCTCGCCCGGGCCGTCGAACACCAGTGCCCGGCCGCGGTGGCGGAAGAACTGCGGGCTGGCGGCGCTGGCCTTCATCACCGCGCCGTCCGGGCAGAGGTTGCCGCGCAGCACGGCGAGTGCGCCGCTGGCGCTGACGGGCTGGTCCAGCGCGCGGATGACCTGGTCGTCCAGGCTGTCTCTGCCCTGCAGGTTGTGGCGCAGCGTCTGGCCGCTCACCGTGGTCTCGTCCAGCGACAGCCAGGGCTGCAGCCGGTTCATCAGCGCCGGCAGGCCGCCGGCGTAGTGAAAATCTTCCATCAGCCGGTCGCCGCTGGGGAAGAGGTTGGCCAGCACCGGCACCTCGCGGCCCAGGCGGTCCAGGTCGTCCAGCGTCAGCGCCACGCCGGCGCGGCCGGCCATCGCGATCAAATGGATCGCGGCGTTGGTGCTGCCGCCGAGCGCCATCTGAACCGCGGCGGCGTTCAGGAAGGCGCCGCGGGACAGGATCTTCTGCGGCGTGAGCCCCTCGCGCACCATCGCGACGATGCGCTCGCCGCAGGTGGTGGCGTGGCGCACATGGGCCGCGTCCATCGCCGGGATCGCGGTGCTGCCGGGCAGGGCCAGGCCTAGGGCCTCGACGATGGACGTCATCGTGCTGGCCGTGCCCATGGTGTTGCAGGTGCCGGGGCTGCGTGTCATGCGCGCTTCCAGCTGCACCCATTCGGCATCGCCCAGGCGGCCGGCCTGGTGTTCGTCCCAGAACAGTTTGGTGTGCGTGCCGGCGCCGACGGTGCGGGTTTCACAGCCGGTGGGCGTGCGCTGCGTGTGGCGGTCGTTCAGCATCGGGCCGGCGGCGCAGAAGATCGTCGGCAGCCCGGCGCTCACCGCGCCCATCACGGTGCCCGGCGTGGTCTTGTCGCAGCCGGCCAGCAGCACCACGCCGTCCACCGGGTGCGAGCGCAGCAGCTCTTCCACCTCCAGCGCCAGCAGGTTGCGGTAGAGCATCGTGGTGGGCTTGACCATCACCTCGCCCAGGCTCAGCGCCGGCAGCTCGAAGGGTGTGCCCCCGGCCATCAACACGCCGCGTTTGATGCTCTCGGCCCGCTCGCGCAGGTGGGCGTGGCAAGGCGACAGGTCGCTCCAGGTGTTGACGATGGCGATGCAGGGTTTGGCCAGCACGTCCTCGCGCCGCAGGCCCATCTGCTGCATGCGCTGGCGGTGCGCAAAACCGCGCATGCCGGTGTCGGCGAACCAGCGGCGGCTGCGCAGCGGCGGGTCTTCGTGGCCGTCGCCTGGGGGATTGTCCTGAGGGACGCTGTTCATGTTAGCGGTAACATTACGCCAGTCTGTTCCGACTTCCAACAGGAAAAACCCGTGCCTCAACTTGTTGCGCCGCGTCAAAGAAGAGGTCATGGCCGCGTGACCTTGCGCGACGTGGCTGCTGCGGCCGGTGTCACGGCCATCACCGTGTCACGGTATCTGCGCAGCCCCGGTCAGGTGGCGCCGGAGACGGCTGCCACGATCCGGCATGCCTTGTCAGCCACCGGTTACGTGCCCAACAAACAGGCCGGTGTGCTGGCCAGCGGGCGCGGCAGCATCGTCGCGGCCCTGGTGCCCAACCTGGCGCACTCGATCTTTGCCGAGACGTTGGAGGGGCTGTCCGGCACGCTGGAATCCGCCGGCCTGGAGTTGTTGGTGGCCGCCTCGGGTTATTCCACCGAACGCGAAGAAGCGCAGATCCGTGCGCTGCTGGGCTGGGCGCCGCGGGCGCTGGTGATCACCGGCCGCCACCACACGCCGGGCGCGATCAAGCTGCTGCGCGAGGCCCATGCCGGCGGCTGCACCGTGATCGAGATGTGGGACCACCATGGCCGTGGCGCACAAGGTTTTTCGCAGGTCGGCTTCAACCACCGCGATGCTGGCCGGCGCATGGCCGAGCACCTGCTGCAGGCCGGCCACCGCCGGCTGGCCTACGTGGACAGTGCCGTCGTGGGCGACTACCGCGCGCGGGAGCGGGGCGATGGTTTTGTGGCTGCTGCCGAAGCCGCCGGCGCCACGGTGCAGCGGCTGGCGGCACCCGCCGGTGAGCCCATCAGCGCCGGCCGCGAGGTGGTGTCACAGCTGCAGGCCAGCGCGGCAGGTTTTGCCAACGACCACCTGGGCTGCGGCGCGCTGCTCGGAGCGCAGGCGGCGGGCTGGCGGGTGCCGCAGGACCTGGCGCTGATCGGCTTTGGCGACTTCGAGCTCGCCGCGCACCTGGCGCCTGGCTTGACGACGCTGGCACCGCCGCGGCGCGAGATCGGCGCCCAGGCCGCGGCGATGTTGCTGGCGCAGCTGGAAGGTGCAGCCCCGGTGCAGCGCCTGAAGCTGGATTGCCCGCTCGTTGTGCGGGGCAGCACGCAGGCGCGTCAATCGAAGCCGTAATGCTGTGCCAGCACGGCCCAGGCCTCTTCGGCGGTGTCCACCGTGTGGTACAGGTTTTCGTCGCCGGGGGAGATCATGCCGGTCTCGATCAGCCACTGCACGTCCACCAGCCGGGACCAGAACTCGCGGCCCACCAGCACGATGGGGCGGCGGCGCACCTTGCCGGTCTGCTGCAGCGTCATCACCTCGAACAACTCGTCCAAGGTGCCGAAGCCACCGGGGAAACACACCAGCCCGATGCTGCGCATCAGGAAGTGCATCTTGCGCAGCGCGAAGTAATGGAACTGGAAACACAGCTCCGGCGTGATGTAGGGGTTGGGCGCCTGTTCGTGCGGCAGTACGATGTTCAGGCCGATGCTTTCGCCGCCCACCTCGAAGGCGCCGCGGTTGCCGGCTTCCATGATGCCGGGGCCACCGCCGGTGACCACGTAGATGGGTTTGTCCAAGCTGCGGGAGTGCGTGGTCACCAGGGCCGCAAAACGCTGGGCTTCGGCGTAGTAGCGGCTCATCTTGACGGCCATCTCGGCGCGTTGGATGGTGGCTGCATCGCCGCCGGCCCGCGCCGTCTCCAGGGCTGTTGCGGCGTCTTCGGGCGCCGGGATGCGGGCACTGCCGAACATCACGATGGTGGACTCGATGCCCCGTTCTTCCAGCACCAGCTCGGGCTTGAGCAGCTCCAGCTGCATGCGCACCGGACGCAGCTCTTCACGCAGCAGGAATTCGGTGTCGGTGAAGGCCAGCCGGTAGGCGCTTTCAGGCCCGGCGTAGCGGTGCACGGGCTGCGCCGCCTGGGCCTCCTCCTGAGCGCTGGGGAAGTTGCGGGCGGTCAGGTCGGTGGACTGGTTTTTCATGGTCGGAATGTACCGCCGCCAAGCCGCCTATGACCGGCCGGGTGCGGTGCGCTGCAGCGTCTGCACGTATTCATGCACCCCGGTGAGCACAGTGGACACACGGTACTCCACCGGCTTGTCGGCAAAACTCAGCGCGGTGCGCCGCACCTGCAGCATCGGCGTGCCGGTGGCCACGCCCAGTACCCGCGCTGTCTCGGCACTCGCGGCCACCGCGCGCACACGTTCCTGCGCGCGCAACACGGTGATGCCGAAGGCCTCCTGGTACAGCCGATAAATCGTGCCGGGCCGCTCGCGGAAGCGCCTTTCGGTGAGCCCGCGCATCAGCGATTGCGGCAGCTGCAGGCTGTCGTGCACCACGGCGCGGCCTTGCAGCAGCAGCCGGTTTTCGATCAACCAGGCGGTATCACCCGGGCGGGCCTGCAGCGCCTCGGCCGCGTCTTCGTCCAGACGGCCACGGTTGAAGGCCACCAGCTCCACCACCGGCGCTTCGTGGTGGCCGTCGGCCCGTTCGATGTGGAAAAACTGGAACAAAAAACGTTCAGGGCTGTGTGTGGCCACGAAGGTGCCGCGGCCCTGGCGCCGCAGCAGCACATGTTCGGCCACCAACTCACCCACGGCCTGGCGCAGCGTGCCGATGGCCACACCGAAGGCCGCGCTCAGCGCCGCTTCGTTCGGCAGCGTGGCGCCGGGCGGCAGCCGGCCGTCTTCGATGGCCGTCAGCAGCGCACGTTTGACGGCGCGGTACAGCGGCAGGCCGGGCTCGTGGTGCAGCGGTGGCCAGGGCAGGGCGGCGGGCGGTGGCATGCCGGCATTGTCATCTAGATGACCTGTTTGACACCAGCGCCGCGGCGCCTAGCATCCACCCCACGACAACCAGGAGACCCCAGGCGATGATTCACTTTGTATTGCACGACGCGCACGACAGCGTGGCCGTGGTCGTGGTGGAAGGTGTCACGGCCGGCATGGCCTTGAACGGCTGGATCATGGACGAGGACCGCATGGTCGAGGTCAAGGCCCAGCAGGACATCCCCATCGGCCACAAGGTGGCGCTGAAGGACATGGCGGTGGGCGACACCGTCATCAAGTACGGCATCGACATGGGCCGCGTCGTCGCGCCCATCTCCGCCGGCCAGCACGCGCACGTGCACAACATCAAGACCAAGCGTTGGTGAGCCCTATGAGCATCGTTTCCAAAGACACCAGCTTCCTGGGCTACCGCCGCGAAAACGGCCGCGTGGGTGTGCGCAACCACGTCATCATCCTGCCGCTGGACGACCTGTCCAACGCCGCCGCCGAGGCCGTGGCCTTTGCCATCAAGGGCACGCTGGCGATCCCGCACCCCTACGGCCGGCTGCAGTTTGGCGCCGACCTGGACCTGCACTTCCGCACCCTCATCGGCACCGGCTGCAACCCCAACGTCGCGGCCGTGGTCGTGATCGGCATCGAAGACGGCTGGACCAAGAAGGTGGTCGACGGCATCGCCGCCACCGGCAAACCCGTGGTCGGCTTCGGCATCGAAGGCCATGGCGACCACAGCACCATCCTGAAGGCCAGCAAGGCGGCACGCGAGTACGTGCAATGGGCCAGCGAAAAACAGCGCGAGGTCTGCCCCATCCACGAACTGTGGGTCAGCACCAAGTGCGGCGAGAGCGACACCACCAGCGGCTGCGGCGCCAACCCCACGGTGGGCAACGCCTTCGACAAGCTGCATGCGCTGGGCAGCACCCTGTGTTTCGGCG
The DNA here is from genome assembly GCA_018780805.1 of Rubrivivax sp. GTDB lineage: Bacteria > Pseudomonadota > Gammaproteobacteria > Burkholderiales > Burkholderiaceae_C > Rubrivivax. The sequence goes on from JADMJD010000128.1 coordinate 10,564, forward strand.
AGACGACGGAGCTGACCGGCGGTGAACACATCGTCGCCGCACGCTGCGCGAACGACGAGGTGCGTGCGAAATTCCAGTTCATGTTCGACCGCTACCAGGACGTGATCAACCGCCACAAGACCAGTGACCTGTCGGACAGCCAGCCGACCAAGGGCAACATCGCCGGCGGCCTGACCACCATCGAAGAAAAGGCCCTGGGCAACATCCAGAAGATCGGCAAGACCTGCACGGTCGACGGTGTCATCGATAAAGCTGAGAGGCCCACGCACCCGGGCCTGTGGTTCATGGATTCGTCGTCGGCCGCGGCCGAGATGGTGACGCTGTGCGCCGCCTCGGGTTACGCGGTGCACTTCTTCCCCACCGGCCAGGGCAACGTGATCGGCAACCCCATCCTGCCGGTCATCAAGATCTGCGCGAACCCGCGCACGGTGCGGCTGATGAGCGAGCACATCGACGTCGATTCGTCGGGGCTGCTGCAGCGCGAGATCACGCTCGACCAGGCCGGCGACAAGCTGCTGGAGAACATGCTGCGCACCGCCAACGGCCGGCTCACCGCGGCGGAGGCGCTGGGGCACCGCGAGTTTGTGTTGACGCGGCTGTACGAGTCGGCATGAGCCGCGCAGCGCAGGGCCGCCCCAAACAAGCGGCTGTCCCCCCGGGGGACCGGCAGTGGTACCCCGCTGACGAGGGGTCCACATGAGCAGGATCGTCATCACGGAGTTCATGGACGCGCCGGCGGTGGCGCAATTGCAGGCGCGCCATGACGTGCTGTACGACCCGGCGCTGGTGGACGACGCGCCGCGCCTGTTGGTGGAGGCCGCCAAGGCCGACGCCATCATCGTGCGCAACCGCACCCAGGTGCGTGGCGAGCTGCTGGCGGCGCTGGCGCGCTGCACCGTGGTCGGCCGCCTGGGCGTGGGCCTGGACAACATCGACGTGGCGGGCTGCGAGGCGCGTGGCATGCGCGTGATCCCGGCCACCGGCGCGAATGCGCTGTCGGTGGCCGAGTACGTGGTCGGCACCGCGCTGCTGCTGCTGCGTGGGGCCTACACGGCCACCGCCGAGGTGGCGGCCGGCGCCTGGCCGCGCACCGCCCTGTCCAACGGCCGCGAAGCTGGTGGCCGCACGCTGGGCTTGGTCGGCTTCGGCTCCATCGGCCAGACCACGGCGGCCCTGGCGCGTGGTCTGGGCATGCGCGTGATCGCCTTCGACGCGATGATGGATGCCGACCACCCGGTCTTTGCCGATGGGGCCGTGGCCTGTGCCGGGCTGGACGAGGTGCTGCAGACCGCCGACGTGGTCAGTCTGCACTTGCCGCTGCTGGATTCCACCCGCGGGCTGCTGAACGCCGAGCGTATCGCGGCGATGAAACCCGGTGCGGTGCTGATCAACACGGCGCGCGGTGGCATCGTCGACGAGGTGGCGTTGGCCGAGGCGCTCAAGCGCGGCCACCTGGGCGGCGCCGCCATCGACGTCTTCGGCACCGAGCCGCTGCCGGCCGCGCTGCATTTCCAGGGCTGCCCGAACCTGGTGCTGACACCGCACATCGCCGGCCTCACGGCCGAGGCCAACACGCGTGTCAGCAGCCTGATCGCGCAGCGTGTGCTGGAGGCGCTGGCATGAGGCTGACGCTGGACGAAGCCACCCAGCGCGTGGCCGCTGCGCTGAAGAGCGCCGGTGCCACCGAGGCGATGGCGCAGAGTACCGCGTCGGCGCTTGTGCTGGCCGAGGCCCAGGGCCTGGGCTCACACGGTTTGTCGCGTGTGGTGCAGTACGCCACGCACCTGCGCAACGGGCGCGTGAACCGCGATGCGGTGCCGCGTGTCGCGCGGCACAAGGGCGGCGCACTGCTGATCGATGCCGACGAAGGCCTGGCCTTCCCGGCCTGCACGCTGGCCATTGAACAGGCCATCACCGCAGCGCGCAGCCATGGCGTCGCGTTTGCAGGTGTGGCCAACAGCCACCATTGCGGCGTGGTGGTGGACCACCTGCGCGCCGTGGCCGCGGCCGGCATGGTCGGGCTGGGTTTTGCCAACTCGCCGGCCGCGATGCCGGCGGCCGGTGGCAAACACCCGGTGTTCGGCACCAACCCGGTGGCAGCGGTCTTCCCGCGCCGGGCGGGCGACCCGCTGATGGTGGACCTGAGCCTGTCGGAAGTGGCGCGTGGCAAGGTGATGGTCGCGGCCAAACAAGGCCAACCCATCCCGGCAGGATGGGCGCTGGACGCCGACGGCCAGCCGACCACGGACGCACAAGCGGCCTTGTCGGGTTCGATGTTGCCCATCGGCGCTGCCAGCAGCCCCAAGGGCGCGATGCTGGCGCTGGTGGTCGAACTGCTGGTCACGGCGCTGATCGGCAGCCAGTTCGGCTTCGAGGCCAGCAGCTTCTTCGTCGACGAAGGCAACCGGCCGCACCTCGGCCAGGCCTTCATCGTTGTGGACCCGGGCGCCTTGGCCGGCAGCGACGCCTACCTGGACCGTGTCGAGGTGCTGGTCGCCGAGATGCTGACCGACGAGGGCGTGCGTCTGCCCGGTGCGCGACGGCAGGCCTTGCTGCGCCGGGCCGAGGCAGAAGGCATCGAGGTGGCCGACAGCCTGTTGGTGTCCTGGGGCTGAACTGCATCCACCTGCCGGCGGCTTGCGTATAGGCTCCGGTCTGCGGCCGACGCCGCATTTCGGAGCCTTTCAATGACCGTTCGCCTGACCCTGTCCCTGCTGGCCGCCGCCATGCTGCTGAGCGCCTGCGCCGGCCGCGGGCCGCTCACCGCCGCCACCCCCGAGGTGAAAGACCGCCGCGAGGTGGCGGTGGCCGTCACCCAGTCCCACCAACTGATCAGCTTCAACGCGGCCACGCCCGGCAAGCTGCTGTGGAAGCGCCCAATCACCGGGCTGCAGGCCGGCGAGGTGGTCCTGGGCATCGACTACCGCCAGAAAAACGACACGCTGTACGCCCTGGGCAGCAGCGGCCGGCTCTACACCGTGGACACCGACAGCGGCGCGCTCACCCAGGTTGGGGCGCCATTTGCGGTGCCGCTGCAGGGCACCGAGTTCGGCTTCGACTTCAACCCGACGGTGGACCGCATCCGCGTGGCCAGCTCCACCGGCCAGAACCTGCGCCTGCACCCCGACACCGGCGCCGTGGTCGACAGCAACGCCGACATGGCGGGGGTGCAGACCGATGGTGCACTGGCCTTCGTGCCCGGTGACCCCAATGCAGCCCGCGGCGCACGGGTCGTTGCCGCGGCCTACAGCTACAACAAGGTGGACACCAAGATCACCACCAATTACGCCATCGACCAGATGAGTGCGTCGCTGGTGACCCAGGGCACACGCGAAGGCGTCGCCCCGGTGGTGTCGCCCAACACCGGCCGGCTGATGACGGTGGGCGCGCTGAACGTCGGCCCCTTCGAGACCGCAGCCTTCGACATCCACGTGCTCACCGACCTGGGTTTTGCTGCACTGAGCGGGCGGGACGGCACGGTCAGCCGCTGGATCGAAATCGACTTGAAGACCGGCGCCGGCCGCGTCATCGGCACCATCGCCGGTGGCGAAGGCGTGCGCGCCATCGCGTTCGAGAGCTTCTGACCGGCCGCAGCTGATTCAACGCGCCGCGCAGACGCTGCACGCAGCGTTGCGCGGCGTTTTCACCTCGGTCCACTCCATCGCCCGTGCGTCCAGCATCATCAGCCGCCCGGCCAGTGGCTGGCCGATGCCTGCCACCAGCTTCAGCGCCTCGGCCGCCTGCACGCTGCCGATGATGCCCACCAGCGGCGCAAACACACCCATCGTCGCGCAGGCCACTTCTTCATAGTCGGCCTCGGGTGGGAACAGGCAGGCGTAACACGGTGCCGCGGCCACCCGGCTGTCGTACACCGACACCTGGCCGTCGAAGCCGATGGCCGCACCGCTGACCAGCGGCTTGTGGTGTTTCACGCAGGCGGCGTTGACGGCGTGCCGGGTGCGGAAGTTGTCGCTGCAGTCCAGCACCACATCGGCCTGCGGCACCAACTCGTCCAGCAGGGTGGCGTCCACACGCTGCTGCAGCGCGGTGATCTGCAGGCCGGGATCGATGGCCTGCAAGGTCTGGCGCGCGGAATCGGCTTTTGGATGGCCGATGCGGTCGTGCCGGTGCACGATCTGGCGCTGCAGGTTGGTCAGGTCCACGGTGTCGTGGTCGCAGATCGTCATCCTGCCGATGCCGGCCGTGCCCAGGTACAGCGCCACCGGCGAGCCCAGGCCACCGGCGCCGATGATCAGCGCGTGCGCGTCGTTCAACCGCTGCTGGCCTTCGATGCCGATGTCGTCCAGCAGGATGTGGCGCGAGTAGCGCAGCAGTTGTTCGTCGTTCATGCCGCCATGCTTCACAAGCTCTCAGACCATGAAAAAGGGCCCGCACTGGGCGGGCCCTTGGATGCGGAGCGCTGAGCTTAGCGCTTGGCCGGCTCGGCCGCTTCGGCCTGGCGTTCGGTGACGGTCTTGCTGGCCACCACCGGCAGGCCGCGCAGCTGGTTCAGCGCCTGCTGCAGAGGGAAGTCTTCGGTGCTGCCGAACTCGGGCAGCGGCTTGGGCGGCTCCTTGCTCTTGGCCAACTGCTCTTCCACCTTGCGGCGCGCTTCTTCACGCGCCTTGCTGGCGGCGTCGTCCTTCTTCTCGTCGGCACCTTGCAGGTGTTTTTCGAGGTCGGCCTCGCGCATGCGCAGCGCGGCGTAGACGTTGCCGTCGGCGGTTTCGTCCAGCCAGATGTCGGGCACGATGCCCTTGGCCTGGATGGAGCGGCCGGACGGCGTGAAATAACGCGCGGTGGTGATCTTCAGCGCGGTGTCGGCCGTCAGCGGGCGCACGGTCTGCACCGAGCCCTTGCCGAAGGTTTGCGCACCCATGATGGTGGCGCGTTTGTGGTCTTGCAGCGCACCGGCGACGATCTCGCTGGCGCTGGCCGAACCTTCGTTCACCAGCACCACCAGCGGCACGGTCTTCAGCGCGGCCGGCAGGCGGCGCAGCGGGTCACCGGCACCGCGGCGGGCGTAGTGTTCCGGCGTGGCGCGGAAGGTGGCGCGCGACTCGTCAATCTGGCCGTTGGTGGTGACGACCACCGTGCCCTCGGGCAGGAAAGCCGCCGACAGCGCCACGGCGCCGTCCAGCAGGCCACCTGGGTCGTTGCGCAGATCGAGCACCAGGCCCTTGAGGTTGGGGTCCTGCTTGTAGAGCTCTTCCACCTTGCGGGCGAAATCGTCCACCGTGCGGTCCTGGAACTGGCTCACGCGCACCCAGCCGTAACCCGGGTCGACCAGCTTGGCCCGCACACTCTGCATGCGGATCTCTTCGCGCACGATGGTGACCGGGAAGCTGCGGTTCTCCAGCTTGCGGAAAACCGTGAGCTGCACCTTGGTGTTGGGGTCGCCGCGCATGCGCTTGACGGCCTGGTCGACCGTGAGGCCCTTGACCGCGGTGTCGTCGATGCGGGTGATCAGGTCGCCGGACTTCAGGCCGGCGCGGAAGGCGGGTGAACCTTCGATGGGCGACACGACCTTGACCAGGCCGTCTTCCATGCCCATCTCGATGCCGATGCCGACAAACTTCCCGCCGGTGCCTTCGCGGAATTCCTTGTAGCTCTTCTTGTCGAAGTACTGCGAGTGCGGGTCCAGCCCGGACACCATGCCGCTGATGGCGTCGGAGATCAGCTTCTTCTCGTCCACCGCCTCGACGTAATCGTTCTTGACGATGCCGAAGACGGCCGCGAGTTGCTGCATCTCTTCCAGCGGCAGCGGCCCGAGCGTGCTGCGGGCCGTGGCCTGCAGTTGCATCGTGGTCAACGCGCCAGCGACGGCACCCACGGCCAGAAGGCCCACGACCTTGAAATTGCCACTCATGCGTTCACACCTTTCGGCCACGACGTCCGATGTTCCAGTATAGAACCGGTCCCTCCTTCCGAGGATGTCCGGGGTGCAAAGTTCACCCCCGGGCTGCGTGGGTTTCCGGTGTTTCGCGGGGGAAGGTCACGACATGGTCGACCGCGGGGCGGATGCCGATCCACTCGCCCAGCGCGTGGTCGTGGTGTGAGGGCACGTGGGCCAGCACCTGCTCGCCCGTGGCCAGGCGCAGCGTGTACAGGAACTCCGAGCCGCGGAAGGCCTTGCGTTCGATCCGGGCTTTCACCGGGCTCGCGTCGTCGTGCACCACGTCGTCGGCGCGCAGCAGCAGGTCGCACTGGCCGCTGGGGTAGGCACTGGGCAGCGGGCATTCGGCCGGGTCGTCCAGCTCGCCAAAGGGTGTGTGCACACACGGGCCATGCGCGCAGGCCACGATCTCCGCCGGCGTGAACACCCCGTGGCCGATGAAACGGGCCACGAAGCGGCTGGCCGGGCGGTGGTACAGCGTGTAGGCGTCGCCCCACTGCTCCAGCCGGCCGGCGTTCATCACGCCGATCACGTCGCCCAGCGCAAAGGCCTCCATCTGGTCGTGCGTGACAAACAGGGCCGTCGTGCCGCTGGCCTTCAGGATCGCGCGCAACTCCTGCGCCAGGTGCTCACGCAGGTCCACGTCCAGGCTGGAAAAGGGTTCGTCCAGCAGCAGCAGCCGCGGCTGCGGCGCCAGCGCACGCGCCAGCGCGATGCGCTGCTGCTGGCCGCCGGAGAGCTGGTGCGGCGCGCGTTTGGCGGCGTGCGCCAGGCCCACCAGGTCCAGCATGGCCTGCACGCGGGCCAGCCGCTCGGCGCGCGGCAGGTGGGCCAGGCCGAAGCCGATGTTGTGTGCCACGCTGAGGTGCGGGAACAGCGCGTAGTCCTGGAACACCATGCCGATGCGGCGTTCTTCCGGCGGCAGGTGCAGGCCGGTGGCGGCGTCGTCCAGCAGGTGGCCACCCACGCTGATGCGGCCGGCGCTGCAGCGTTCCAGCCCGGCCACGGCGCGCAGCAGCGAGGTCTTGCCGCAGCCCGAGGGGCCGATCAACACGCCGATCTCGCCGGCCGCCAGGCCGAAGCTGGCGGCTTCGACTGCGGCGCGGCTGTCGCGCTTGCCGTAGCGCACGGTGACGGCATCGACCTGCAGGAACATGGGCCTATCATAGCGACCGCGGCGGAATGAAACCCGTTCGCATCCATCGCCTTCGCGTCGTCGTCGTTTTCCCAAGCCGTTCCACCCCGTCTTGCGCCGTCTGCTGACCTTGTTGTGCCTGCTGCTGGCGCTGCCCGTCCTGGGCGTCCTGGCGGCCTGGTTGGCGCTGGATGCTGCGGCGCTGGCCACCTTGTCGCACCAGTTCGGCACCGTGCTTCCGGGCTATGCGCTGCAGTCGGCGGTGCTCACCGGGGGTGTGGCGCTGGGTGTGATGGTGCTGGGCACGCTGACGGCGGCGGCCGTCACCCTCTTCGATTTCCCGGGCCGGCGTGTCTTCGAATGGGCGCTGCTGCTGCCGCTGGCGATGCCGGCCTACGTGCTGGCCTACGCCTGGACCGACGCGCTGCAGTTCAGCGGCCCGCTGCAGACCGTGCTGCGGGCGGCCACCGGCGCCCAGGGCGCGCTGTGGCCTGACGTGCGCAGCCTGGGCGGCGCCATCGTGCTGTTTGTGCTGGTGCTGTACCCGTACGTCTACCTGCTCACGCGCACGGCGTTGGGTGAACGGGCGGCGCAGTTGCTGGAGGCGGCGCGCCTGCTGGGCGCCGGGCTGCGCCGCCGCACGCTGGGCATCGCACTGCCGCTGGCGCGGCCCGCCATCACGGCGGGCGTGGCGCTCGCGGTGATGGAGACGCTGGCCGATTACGGCGTCGGCGCCTATTTCGGCCTCACCACGTTTTCCACCGGCATCTTCAAGGCCTGGCTGGTGATGGACGACCGCGTGGCCGCGGCGCAGCTGGCCTCGGTTCTGCTGGTGGTGGTGGGCATGCTGCTGTGGGTGGAGCGGCGCGCGCAGCATCGCATGCGTTACACCACCACGCGCCGCAGCGGCGGCGCGGCCGAAGCCGAGCCGCTGCGCCTGCGCGGGGGGGCCGCGGCGCTGGCCGTCGTGGTCTGCGCGCTGCCGGTGCTGCTGGGTTTTGTGCTGCCGGTGGGCTGGCTGGGCTGGATGCTGGTGCAGGAAGTGCGCTACAGCGAGTTTGGCCTGCCGCTGGCGCGTTTTGCCGGCTGGGCCTGGGCCAGCTTCCGGCTGGCGGGCATGGCTGCGCTGCTGGCCACCGCGCTGGCGCTGGCGCTGGGTTTTGCGCTGCGGCCAGTGGGCGGCAGCGCCGGGCGCGGCACGCTGGCGCCGGCGGCCGGGTTGCTGTCGCTGGGTTATGCGGTGCCGGGCGCGGTGATGGCGGTGGGCGTGCTGGCGCCCGTGGGCCTGCTGCAGGCGGCCTGGCCTGGCCTGCCGGTGACGGCGGTGGTCACCGGCACCGTCTTCGGCCTGGTGTTTGCGTACCTGGCGCGGTTCTCGGCCGTGGCGCTGCAGTCGGTGCAGGCCGGTTATGCCCGCATCAGCCCCAATGTCGATGAAACCGCGCGGCTGCTGGGCACCGGCCGGTGGCGGCTGTTCGGCCGCCTGCACCTGCCGCTGCTGCAGCGCTCGGCGGCCGCAGCGGCCCTGCTGGTGTTCGTGGACGTGATGAAGGAGCTGCCCGCCACCTTGATGTTGCGCCCCTTCGGCAGCGACACGCTGGCCGTGGTGGCCTACAACTTTGCGCGCGACGAACGCCTGGGCGAAGCCGCCCTGCCGTCGCTGGCCATCGTGGTGGTGGGGCTGATCCCGGTGCTGCTGCTGTCGCGGGCGATGCGCGCCGAGCGGCGCTGACCACGCGCCCCGGCCGGGGCGCTTGTAACCTGCCCCGCCGGGGCGCAGGCGCCGGCCGCCGGAAATTCTGCCGGGGCCCATGTATCGGCCGGCGAGGCAGGTGCTCTGTGCGGCATGACGCTGCAACCGCCTGCCCCCACCGTGCACCTCGTGGCCGGTGCACGGCCGAACTTCATGAAGGTGGCGCCCATCATCCGGGCGCTTCAGGCCGATGGCCAGCTGGGCTGGCGCCTGGTGCACACCGGTCAGCACTTCGACCACAACATGAGTGGTGTGTTCTTCCGCGAACTGGGCATCCCGGAGCCGGACACCCGGTTTGACTGCGGCGGCGGCACCCATGCGGCGCAGACCGCACGGGTGATGGAGGCCTTCGAAGCCCACTGCCGCGACACCCGGCCCGACGCCGTGCTGGTGGTGGGCGATGTCAATTCCACACTGGCCTGTGCGCTGGTGGCGCGCAAGGCCGGCATCCCGGTGGCGCATGTCGAAGCCGGTTTGCGCAGCGGCGACATGGCGATGCCGGAAGAGATCAACCGCCGCGCCACCGACGCCATCTGCAACTGGTTCTTCGCGACCGAGCCGGCCGGTGTGCAGCACCTGCTGCGCGAGGGGCATGCAGCGGCCGATATCTTCCACGTCGGCCACGTCATGGCCGACAACCTCATCCACCAGGTGCAGCAGCTGCAGCAGACGCCGACCTCGGCGCTGGAGTCGCATGACCTGAAGACCCGCCTGGGCCCGCACTACGGGGTGGTCACGCTGCACCGGCCCGCCAACGTGGACGACCCGCAGGCGCTGGCCGGCATGGTGGCGGCCCTGAACCGCATCGCGCAAGAGCTGCCGCTGGCCTTTCCGGTGCATCCGCGCACGCGGCTGATGCTGGAGCGCTCGGGCCTCGTGCTGGCGGCCGGTGTGCACCTGCTGCCACCCCAGGCCTACATGAGCTTCCTGCACCTGTGGAAGGACGCCGCCGTCGTCATCACCGACAGCGGTGGCCTGCAGGAGGAAACCACCGTGCTGGGCGTGCCCTGCATCACGGCACGCGACAACACCGAGCGCCCCGTGACGGTGGACGAAGGCAGCAACACCCTGGCGGGCACCGACCCGGCGCAGATCGTGGCGCTGGTCATGGACACCTTGCGCACCGGTGGCAAACGCGGCCAGCGCCCGGCGCTGTGGGACGGGCAAGCCGCCGTGCGCATCGTGCAACACCTGAAGGAGCGCATGGCATGAGCACGCCGGGCCGTCCCAAGGGCGAATTCCGGAGTGCGCAGCACGAAGGTACTCCATTGAGCACGCCGGGCCGTCCCAAGGGCGAATTCCGGAGTGCGCAGCGCGAAGGTACTCCAATGAATGAACCACGCATCAGCCTGATGGGCTGTCTGATCGACAACCTGACGATGGCGGAGACGGTCGACAAGGTGGCGGGCTTCATCGCCTCCGGCCAGCCGCACCAGCATGTGGTGGTCAACGTCGACAAACTCGTCAAGGCGCAGAAGGACCCGGCGCTGCGCGACATCATCAACCGCTGCGACCTGGTCAACGCCGACGGCATGCCTGTGGTCTGGGCGTCCCGCTGGCTGGGGCGGCCGTTGAAGGCCCGTGTCACCGGTGTCGACCTCTTCGATGCCTTGATGGTGCAAGCCGCCGCGCGTGGCTGGCGTGTCTTTCTGCTCGGTGCGCGCGAAGAGGTGGTGATGGCGGTGCGCGACAAGTACGCCGAGCGCTTTCCGACCCTGCAGTTTGCCGGCGCGCGCAACGGCTACTGGTCGGCCGACCAAGAGCCGCAAGTGGTTGAGGAGGTGCGTGCCGCGCGTGCCGACCTGCTGTTCGTGGCCATCAGCTCGCCGTACAAGGAGCGTTTTCTGGGCACCTGGCAGGCCCACATGCGGGTGCCCTTTGCGATGGGTGTCGGCGGCACCTTCGATGTGGCGGCGGGCAAGGTCAAACGCGCGCCGGTCTGGATGCAGCAGTCCGGGCTGGAGTGGTTCTACCGCTTCCTGCAGGAGCCGCGTCGCATGTTCCGCCGCTACTTCATCGAAGACATGGGCTTCATGCGCCTGCTGGCGCGTGAGTGGTGGCAGGCCCGTCGGCAGACCCGTCGGCAAGTCCGCCAGCAGGGTGGTGATGCAGCCGCCGCCGGGCCAGTGCCGCTGGAGCACAAAGGGCGATGAACATCGTCCTGTCGCTGGACTACGAGGTCTATTTCGGCCGCCGCACCGGCTCGGTCGAACGCTCGCTGATCGCGCCGACGCAGGCGCTGCTGGCACTGGCGGCGCGCTACCGCGTGCCGCTGGTGTTTTTTGTCGATGTGCTCTACCTGCAGGCCCTGCAGGACGCGGCCCGCGCACACGCCGGGCCGCGCAAGGACCTGGCGCGCATCCAGCGCCAGCTGGCCGCCTGCGTGCACGGCGGCCACGAGTTGCAGCTGCACCTGCACCCACATTGGGTGGATGCCCGGTGGTCTGACGACGGCTGGCAGATGGACATGCGGCGCTACCGCCTGCACGACTTCGCGCGCGACCAGATCCATGGCTTGGTGCAAACGGGGGTCGACACCCTGCGCTGTTTCACCGGCCGCGTCAGCGCATTCCGCGCCGGTGGCTGGTGTCTGCAGCCCTTTGAAGCTTTGCACGATGCGCTGTTGGCGGCCGGCATCGCCATCGACAGCACGGTGTTTGCAGGCGGCTACCAACACGGGGCCGGGCATGACTTTGACTTCCGACGCGCGCCACCGCTGAGCCGCTGGCGCTTCGACCGCGACCCGCTGGTGCCGGCAGCGCAGGGCCGGTTCCTGGAGGTGCCGATCGCCAGCCACCTGGTGGGCCCAGGCTTCTATTGGCGGCTGGCCCTGGCCCGTCGGCTGAAGCAGGCCCACCACCGGCCGCTGGGCGACGGGTCGGCCATGGCGCTGGGGCGTCAGGACCTGGCGCGCAAGCTGCTCTGGCCCAGCACCAGCGTGGTGTCCATCGACGGCTTGAAGGCTGACTTCCTGGAGGCCGCGTACCGCCGCTACCGCGCCCTGGGCCACGCGGACTTCGTGGTCATTGGCCACCCCAAGGCGGTGACGCCGCACTCGCTGCAAAGGCTGGACGACTTTCTGGCCCGGCACGTGGACGAAAATTTCTGCGGCCTCAACGCCTGCGTTGACGGCCACTCCGCGGTGCAGGTCGACCGCTGCCGGCCCGCGGCCGGTCCGCTGCGTTGGGTGGCATGACAGCGCTGCGCGTGCGCCGTGTGGCCGGCATCGGCGGCCCGCCGCTGGCGCTGGCCTTGGCCTGGTGCATTCCCGGCGCGGCGCTGCTGTGGGCGATCAGCCTGTGGCGGCCGCCCACCAGCCTGGCCGAGGCCGCACTCACCTTGGCCGCTGTGGTGCTGCCTGCCTGCGCCCTGTGGTGGGTGGCGCGGGCGGGCCAGCAGGCCGGTCTGGCGCTGGCCAGCCTGGCGGGCGTGGTGGTGCTGTTGTCCGACGCCACGCTGCGGCCCGGAACGGGTGGCACCAGTGCCGGGCTGGATGCCCAGAGTGTCCTGAAGTTCGGCCTCTGGTCCCTGGGCCTGTTGCTTTTGTTCTGGCGCCGCCAGGTCGTGCTGGCGGCCCTGCGCCACCCACCCTGTGCGGCCTTGGCGGCGTTGGTGGTCTGGAGCCTGTGCAGCGCGCTGTGGTCGATCACACCGGCCTACTCGGCCGCCGCGGCCCTGGCCCTGGCCGGTGTTTGGGTGCTGGCCACGGTGTTTGCAGCCGGGTTCACCCGGCGCCAGGGTACAGCGGTCATTGCGCTGGCGCTGGTGGGCACGCTGGTCGCGTCGTTGGTCTTGTACCTGCTGGTGCCTGCCCGTGCGCTGACGGTCACCGAGGGTGGCTTGAACCTGCGCCTGAGCGGCGTCTACGGCAGCCCCAACAACCTGGGCCGTGCCGCGGCCCTGGCCGCCCTGCTGGTGTTGATGTCCGTCGGTGCACTCAGGCGCTGGCAAGGGGCTGCGGTGCTGCTGCTGGCCCTGCCGCTGTGCGCCACCTGCCTGCTGATGTCGGGCAACCGCGGTGCCGCGCTGGCGCTGGTTGGGGCCTGGGGTGTCTACCTGCTGGCCGGCCGGCCCTGGCAGCTGGCGCTGGCCGCCTTGACGCTGCTGTTCAGCGTGGCCGTGTTGGCGCTGGCGCCGGAGCTGCGTGCCGATCTGGCCGGTTTGTTGTCACGCTCGGGCCGGCGCAACGAGATCACCACCCTCACGGGCCGCACCGACATCTGGGCCGCCGTGATCGGCCTGATCCGTGAGGCGCCGCTGCTGGGCCATGGTTTTGCATCCACCCGCGAGCTCTTGCCCGCCGCCTGGTGGACGGCCTACGGCTGGACCACGACCTCGGCGCATAACCTGTGGCTGCAGGTGGCCGTGACCACCGGCTTCGTCGGCCTGGCCTTGCTGCTGCTGGGCCAGCTGGCCTGGGCCTGGCAGGCCCTGCATCGGCCCCAGCCCGCACGGGACGCCGTCTTCGTGTTCGTGCTGGTCATCGGCCTGCTGGAGTCGAGTGCCGGTGGGCCGTCGGTGAACCTGCTGAGCTTTGTGCTGGCCTGGGCGGCCGCGCCTGGCCTGCAGGAGGCACGGCGCCATGCTTGACGCTACCGGGTGCCGGCGCCGGGCCCTGGCCTGGATGCTGTGGGGGGGCACGACGGCCGGCACCGCCCAAGGTGCACTGAACGCACCGCGTCCACCGCGCCAGTGGCACAGCGCGTTCCAGCAGCGCCTGGCCGACTGGGGCCCCGCCGTGTCGGGCTGGGGCTTCGACAACCACCGCTGGTTGGCCGAACCCGGTGTGCCGGGGCAACTGCTGCGGGTGTTGTTGCGGCAGGGCAGCATCGACCCCGGCTCCATGCTGCGCCGCGGGCTGCCGCGCTCCGGCACCGGTTTCAAGGCGCCGGTGCTGCAGCCTGGTGCCGATGCCGCCACGCTGCGCTACCGCGTGCGCTTCCCGGCTGACTTCGATTTTGTGCGTGGTGGCAAGCTGCCGGGCCTGTACGGCGGGCGCGGCAACTCCGGCGGCGCCATCCCGTCGGGCCGCGACGGGTTTTCGCTGCGGCTGATGTGGCGCAGCCAAGGCGATGCCGAGGTCTACGCCTACCTGCCCACCAGCCAGGGGCATGGCAGCTCGCTGCTGCGCGGCCAGGCGCGCTTCACACCCGGCCGCTGGCACGAGGTGCAACAGACCGTCGTGCTTAACCGCCCGGGTGAGAACAACGGCCGCGTCGAACTGCGGCTGGACGGGCAACTGGCGGGCGTGGCCACGGGCCTGCGCTTGCGCGACGTGCCGGAACTGCACATCGACGGCGTGTTCTTCGAGGTCTTCTTCGGCGGCAACGACGACACCTGGGCCGCACGCGCCGACACCCATGTGGACTTTGCGTCCTTCATGCTGGTGGCGCACACGCTGGAGCAGCGGCCGTGACGTCGCCCGGCTGTTCCAACGCCTTGCCTCAACGCGCGGCTGCGCTGGTCGAGCAACTGGCGCTGTCCGGCGCCAACTTCATCGCCTTCCTGGTGCTCGCGCGGCAGCTGGCGCCGGCCGACTGGGGTGCCTTCGGTTTTGCCTACGCCTTGCTGCTCTTCATGCAGGGTTTCCAGCGTGCCAGCGTCACGATCCCGATGATCCCGTATTCGGCCCACGGGGCGGGCTGGTCCGCCACACGCCAGGCCTGGGCCGGCATGAACCTGGGCCTGAGCCTGCTGTGTGCCGCCGGTCTGGCCTTGGTGGCAGCGGTGCTGCAGCTCGTTTCGGGCGGCTGGCTGGTGCAGGCGTTTGCGATGGCCAGCCTGCTGGCGGTGCCGATGTTCCTGCACGAATTTGCGCGCCGTGCCGCCATCCAGGAGGGCCGCACGGACCTGCTCGCCGCCATGGGCCTGGCCTATGCCGTGGTGCTGACCGTGGCCGTGCTCTGGCCCGGCGCTGCGGGGCGGGGCGCCTGGTCGGCCAGCATCGCCTGGGCGGCTGCGGCGGCGGTGGCCGCCGCGGTCTATGCGATGAAGGGCGGCACGCCGCTGCGGCTGCGCCGCGCCGCCTGGCCCGACGGCGCCGGCTACCGGCATTACGTCGGCTGGGCCGCGCTGGGCCACCTGGGCCACAGCGGCTACAACTTTGGCGTGCAGGCCATCCTGGCCGCGTTGGCCGGCCCTGCGGCCGTGGGCGCCTTCCACGCCTGCAGGACCTTGGTGCAGCCCGTCAGCGTGCTGCTCAATGCCATGGACGGTGTCGACAAACCGCGGGCCGCGGCGGCCCTGGCCAGGGGCGGGCCCGCTGCCATGCGCCGTGTGTTGTGGCACTCGCTGGCGACGATGGCCATCCTGGCGCTGCCGGTGCTGACGGTGGCGGCCCTGTGGGCCACGCCACTGCTGACGCTGGCTTACGGCGAGCGCTACGCCACGCAGGGCACGCTGGTCGCCGCCTGGTGCGTGGCGTCGGTGTGCATGCTGCTGGCGCAGCCGGTCGAGTCGGGCCTCTACATGTCGGACCGCACACGCGCCTTGTTCGTCGGGCGGGCTGCGGCTGCGGCTGCGGGCACCGGGGTGGCGCTCTGGCTGGTGCCGGTGCATGGCGCCACGGGCGCCGTGGCCGCGCTGGCCGCGGGCTTTTTTGTGGCGGCGGTTTCCGGTGCCCTTCAACTCAGACACAAGGGCTCCTGACCATGGGCAACCCCTCAACGACCACCACCACGACAGCCTCGACGGTGGCTGCCGCCGCAACCGCAGCCGCAACCGCAGCCGCACCCGCCGCAAGCCGCAGCCTGTACCTGGCGTGGACGCACTTCCAGCGCCGCCAGGTGTCGATGGCCGACCTGGCGGGCTTCGAGTGTGTCTTCCTGCCGCTGGCCTACAAGGGCCGCAGCCACCTGCTGCGCGGCCTGCACTACCTGCGGCTGATGCTGCGCACCGTCCAGGTGTTGCGCCAGCACCGGCCAGCGGTGTTGTGGCTGCAGCTGCCGCAGTTTCCGCTGCTGTGGGCGGCCATGCTCTACAGACTGTTGTTCGACCCGGCGCTGCAGCTGGTGGCCGACTGCCACAACGCCGCTTTCCAGGCGCCGTGGTCCCGGCTGCCGTTGGGGCTGTCGCTGTTGCGGCGCTGCACCTGCATCCTGGTGCACAACGACGACATGCGGGCCCGGGCGCAGCAGCTGGGTCTGCCCATGACCCGTGTGCAGGTGCTGGAGGATGTGCCGCCGCTGCACCGCGGTGGCACGCGCGGTGTGCCGGTGCCCCCGGCGTTTGCGGGCCGCCCGCGGCCCTGGGTGTTGTTCCCCGGCAGTTACGGCCAGGACGAACCCATCGGCGAGTTGCTGGCGGCGGCCGCGATGATGCCGGCCGGCACCTTGGCCGTCACCGGCCGGCGCAGCAATGCCACCCGCAACGGCCACGACATCAGCCAGGTGCCCGCCAACACCGTGCTGACCGACTACGTGCCGGTGGCCGAGCTGGACGCCCTGCTGGCCCATGCCGACGTGGTGCTGGCCTTGACACGCAACGACGGCATCCAGCTCAGCGTCTGCAACGAGGCGCTGGGCTTCGGCAAGCCCATGGTCATGTCCGGCACCCCGCTGCTGAGGGCGCTGTTCGGCAGTGCCGCCGTGGTGGTGGACTCGTCGGACCCGGCGGACATCCTGCGTGGCATCGGGCAGGCCTGGCAGGCGCGTGACCACTGGGGTGATGCGGCCGAATCACTGGCGCATCAGCGGCGCAGCCGGTGGGTGGCCGAGCCTCTGCAACGATGCTTGCGGGTGCTGGATGCGCGTGTGCCATGAGGGCCGGCCTGCCCCGTTGCATCGCCCTGGTCGGGCGCCTGGGCACACCGCAGCTGGCCTGCCTGCGCAGCTGGCGCCGCCGGGGCGTGCCGGTGCTGTTCGTGCACGACGGGCCGCAGCCCTTGTCGCGCCTGGTCGTGCGTTTGTTGGGGGTGCCCTGTGTGAACCTGGGGCCGCTGCGGCCTGGCGACGCGGCCTTCGTCGCTCAATTTGCTGGTCACCTGCGGGCGCATGGCGTGGACGCCGTGACCTGCGTCTCGGAGCCCATCAGCGAGGCCCTCTGGGCCATGGCGGCACGGTTGCCGCCGGGTCTGCGCCTGCTGTGTGTGCAGCCTGCGCAGGTGCGCGTGCTGGAATCCAAGTTTGCGCAGGACGCCACCGCGCGGGCAGCCGGCCTGCCCACGCTGCAGAGCTGGCGCTGGTGGCCTGGTGACGCGGCCCAGACGGTGGACGTGCCGCCGCAGGCCTTCCCGCTGGTGGTGCGGCCCGATGTGCAGCGCGCCGCCAACCCCGGCTTCAAACTGGCTGTGGTGAAGGACCCGGCCGCGTTGCGCGCGCTGGTGGCCGCGCTGGTGCCGGGCTCGTCGGGTGTCATCGCCCAAACGCTGGTGCGGGGCCCCAACCTGCTGGTGCATGGCTACCGCAGCGCCGACGGCCGCTGGGGCGGGCATGTGGCCTTCCGGGTCGACGTCAAACACCGGGGTTTCACGGTTCGGCTCAGCCCCGTGCCGCTGCCGGCCGACCTTGCACAGGGCTGCCGCCGCATGGAGCAGGCGCTGGGCCTGTGCGGCGTGTACCACTGGGAGTTCGTGCAGGACGAGTCCTCGGGTGCGGCCTGGTTCCTGGACCTGAACCCCCGCTTCGGCGGCACCACGGGCAAGGTGCTGGCCGCGGGTTATGACGAACCGCTGGCACTGCTGGGCACGGCGCAGCCGGGGGCGTTGACGCACTCGCAGGTGCTGCACGCCCGGCTGCGCCCCAGCGGCGGCAAACACCAGGCGCTGGCGGCGCTGGTGGGGGCCTTGCGCCGCCGCAGCACCGAGGCCGACTACCCCTACCCCAACCTGCGGCGGCTGCTGCCGGCCCTGCTGCACCAGCTGTTCCTGGGCCGCGACGAGATCCTGCGCCTGGCCGATGCACGCACCGGGCTGGCCTTTGCCGCGCACCAGATCGTGCGCCGGTGGATGCCGCGTTGATGCCACGTTGAAGCCGCGTTGAATCACGGCCAGCGGGTCGCAGCGATGTATCAGCGGCCGGCTTCGCGGCTCTGTCCCACAGGAGCTGTTCAGCGCCAGGAGCAACCAGTTGAATGCCGAAGATTTCAAGCCACGCCAAGGCGTCCGCATTGCCGTGTTTGCCGTTTTCGTCCTGTTGCTCGCGCTGGCAGACCAGGTCTGGTTTTCCACCCCACTGTGAACGGAGACGCGCGAATGTCCACCTTGCTTGAAGAACCTGCTGTGCGCACGGCGCGGGCCACTGAACGCGACGCAGCCGAGGGCCTGGCACTGGAGCGCATTGCCGTCATCGGCCTGGGTTATGTGGGTCTGCCGTTGGTGGTGGAGTTCGGCAAGCAGGGCCGCACCATCGGCCTGGACATCGCGCGGCACAAGGTCGAGCTCTGCCAGCGCGGGCAGGACCCCTCACGCGAACTGAGCGACGAGGCGATGAAAGCCAGCAGCCATGCCGTCTACACCGACGACCCCCAGTTGCTGGCCGAGGCGGACGTGATCATCGTGGCCGTGCCCACGCCGGTGGACGTCGCCCACATCCCGGACTTCGGGCCGCTGATCGGTGCCAGCACCAGCGTGGGCCGGCACATGAAAAAGGGCGCGCTGGTCATCTACGAAAGCACGGTCTACCCCGGTGCCACCGAGGAGGTCTGCATTCCGGTGCTGGAGCGCGAAAGTGGCCTGCGCTGGAAGCAGGATTTCTCCGTCGGTTACAGCCCCGAGCGCATCAACCCGGGCGACCGCGAACACACGCTGACCCGGGTGCTGAAGATCGTGAGCGGCGATTCACCCGAGACGCTAGAGCGTGTGGCCCGGGTCTACGAGCGCATCGTCGAGCCCGGTGTGCACCGCGCCAGCAGCATCAAGGCGGCGGAAGCGGCCAAGGTGATCGAAAACACCCAGCGCGACCTGAACATCGCGTTGATGAACGAGCTGTCCATCATCTTCGACCGCATGGGCATCGACACCCACGAGGTGCTGGAGGCGGCCGGCACCAAGTGGAACTTCCTGAAGTTCAAGCCCGGTCTGGTGGGCGGCCACTGCATCGGCGTGGACCCGTATTACCTCACCCACAAGGCCGACATGCTGGGTTATCACCCGCAGGTCATCCTGGCCGGGCGCCGCATCAACGACGGCATGGGCAAGTTCATCGCCGAGCAGACCATCAAGCAGATGATCGCCGCCGGCAGCTACATCAAGGGCGCGCGCGTCAACGTGCTGGGCATGACCTTCAAGGAAAACTGCGCCGATCTGCGCAACAGCAAAGTCATCGACATCGTGCGCGAGCTGCAGTTTTTTGGCGTCGAGGTGCACGTGACCGACCCGCATGCCGATGCGCACGAAGCGCTGGCGGAATACGGTGTGCAGCTGCAGACCTGGGACGACCTGCCGCGCGCCGACGCCGTGGTGGCCGCCGTGGCGCATCAGGACTACGCCGCGCTGAGCCCGGAAGACCTGGGGCGCAAGCTCATCAAGGGCGGTGTGGTCATCGACGTCAAGTCGATGTATTCGCCGGTGCCGCTGCGGCTGGCGGGGTTCAGGGTGTGGCGGTTGTGAGGCCAGCGAATGCGAGCGAGTGATCATGTGGCGCCCCCGGCGGGAATCGAACCCACATCTGAGACTTAGGAGGTCCCCGTTCTATCCATTGAACTACGGCGGCGCGGCAGCGCGGGATTCTGTCACGGCACGCGCCAGATCCAGATCAGGTCCAGCGAGTTCTCGGCCCCGCTCTGGGCCCGCAGCGTGAAACGCTGGGCCGCGCGGTAGATCAGCTGCCAGGTGCCCACGGTGGCGTTCACGCCGCGTTCATAGCCCACGTACCAGCGTTGGCTGAGCTGTTTGCCCAGCGTGACGATGGTTTCGCTGGTGCTGTCGTCGGATTGCCGCACCGACAGCTCGTCCAGCCCCAGGCTGCGGATCAGCGTGTCGGTAGGGGCCTCGCCTTCGCCGGCCAGCAGGGCGATGGCGGCACGCTGCAGCAGCGCGGTGTCGGCCCGGCCCAGGCCGCCGGGGTCGCGGCCCAGCACCAGCCAGGCGAGTTTGTCGGTGTCGCTCAGTTCGGGGTCGGAATGCAGCCGGATGCGCGGCGACTGCGCGGTGCCGGTGATGGCCACGCCGACCTCGATGTCCAGGTTGGGCCGCAGGGCCAGCACGTCCAGCCGCGGGTTGTCGGCCGGCCCGTAGAAGGCCACGATGCCACGTTGGATGGCCAGCTTCTGGCCGTAGGCGGCGTAGGTGCCACGCTCGGCGTTCACCGTGCCGTTCACCGCCAGCCGGCCCGTGGGCGCGCTGATGCGCAGGTCGCCGCGCAGCAAGGTGTCCAGCCCGCGGCCACGCACCTTGAGCTGCTGGCCCAGCGAGATGTCCAGCGCCACGTCGGTGCTGCGCGGTTTGCGGGTGGTGGTGGGGTCGGCTGCGGCCACCTCGGGTGCGCCGGGGCGGCGCACGTTCACGTCGTCGGCCAGGCTGGGCGCGTCGCTGCGGCTGGCGTCGAACAGCGCTTCGTCCACGTTCAGCTTGCCCTTGAGCGCCAATGACTGCGGCTTGAGCGTCAGCTCGGCGTTGCCGCTGGCCACCAGCCGGCGGTCCACCCGGCCCAGCACCTGGAACTGTTCGGCGCGCAGCTGCAGCCGGGCTTCGGGTGGGTTGACGAGGTCGGCGCCGCCGGTGACGGTGAGTGTGCCGGTGCCGGCGCGGAAGCTGAAACGTTCGATGTTGGCGCGGTTGCCTTCCAGCCGCAGCAAAACATCACCGCCGGTGACGTTGACACCTTGCAGCAGGTTGCGCACCCCCAGGCCGCTGCCCGACAAGGTGCCGTTGACGGCAGGGTTGGCAAACCGGCCGCTGAACACACCGTCGGTTTCCAGCGCACCTTCCAGCCGCCAGCCGGGCGGCACCCAGGCGCCCCAGATGCCCAGGTTGGCCACGCGCGCCTGCACGCCGCCGTCCACCACGGCGTCGGGCCCGGGCCAGCGGCGGTCGGGCGTGGTCTGCACACGCAGCAGGCCACCGGCGGCGCCCAGCGTGCGGCCGGCCAGGGCCTGCGTGAAGGTCCAGGTGCCGTCGTGGGCGTTCAGCGCGAGGCGCAGGTCGGTCAGGCCCAGGGCCAGCGGCGCCTCGGCGGTGTCGCGCACCTGCAGGTCGCCACCCTGGCGTTCGAAGACCAGGTCGGCGTCGAAGCGTTCACCGGCTTTCAGGTCCAGCGTGGCGCCCACGCGCAGGTCGCCGTCCCAGCCCAGATCAGGCTGCCAGCGCGCCAGCAGCGGCGCCACACGCAGGCTCTCCAGCCGTGCGCGCAGGGTCAGCGCACCGGTGTCGTAGCGCACCTCGTCCCAGGCCAGGGCTATGTCGCCGGCCAGCTTCAGCCGGCCGGCGTCGGCACGCAGGCGTTGCAGGCCACCGTCGGGGCCTAGCGCCAGTTCGGCGCGCAGCGGGCCAGCGTCCAGCCAGTCGCGTGGGGGTGTGCCGGCCAAGGGCACGCGGCCGTCCCAGCCGCCAGCCGTCAGGCTCTCCAGCTGGCCGGTCCAGCGCCAGCCTTCGGGGCCGTGTTGGGCCTGACCATCACCGCGCAGCGCCAGCCGTGTGCCACGTTGTGATTTCAGCGCAAAGGTCTGTTCCAGCACCGCCGGTGGTACCAAGGGCAGCGCGGCGTCGATGCGAAGCCGGTGGCTGGCCAGCGTGCCGGCCAGCTCGGCGCTGGCCACGGGCACCTTCTGGCCGCGCCAGGCCAGGTCCGTCATGGCCACTGTGGCATTCAGGGGTTGTTCGGTGCCACCGGTGGCATCGGCCGACAGGCGCCATTGCAGCGTGCCCTGGCCCAGCGCCAGCGGCCCGGCGCCCAGGGCCTGCAGCCGCGCGTGGCCGCTGCCGGCCATCACGGGCCAGCGGCCTTGCAGGGTGGCGTCGGCTTCGGCCTGGCCCCCGCGCGGCGCCCAGGGGGCCAGCGCCGGGTGCAGGGCGGCCAGCGGCGCCAGCGCGGCCAGGGCCGGTGCACGCAGCGTGAGCTGCCAGCGGTCGGCACGGCCATCGGCCAAGGGGTCGGCCTGGCCGCTGATGGTGAGCTGGTTGCCGGCCAGGTCCAGCGCGGCCTGCACCTGGGCGCCGGGGCTCAGGCTGAGCTGGCCCTGCACCGGCACACCGGCCAGCTGGGACGGCGCCAGCCGCAGCTGCGCCTGGCCGGCCAGGGCACGCCAGGCCTCGGGCTGCGTGTGTGTGCGCGCCAGAGCGCGGTCCGGCAGCGTGAGCGCCAGTGTCCAGTCGCCGTTCAGCTTGTGCGGGCCGCGGCGCCACGGGCTGTCTTCCGGCCCGGGCCACCAGGGCAGCGGGTCGAAGTCGGCCAGCCGGCCTTCACTGGCCAGCGACCAGCCGGCCCCCGCGCGCCGCAGCGTGGCGCTGGCCTCGGCGCTGGCCGTGCCGGTGCGCGCCTGCAGGCTGCGCAGCTGGAATTGTTCTGCGCTGGCGCTGGCGTCCAGCACCACTTGAACCGGTGTGGGCGCGGTGCTCAGCCGGCCTTCCAGCCGGCCTTGCAGTGTGGCCCGCCAGGGCGTGGGGGGTGTTGCGGATGTCGCGGATGGGCCGGCCTGCGGGTCGGGTGACGGCAGGCCGGTGAGCACCCCTTGCAGCGCGCCACCCAGTTGCATGGCCGCGGCGCGGCCGTCCACGCGCTGCGGCTGCAGGCCTTCGACGCGGGTGTCCAGCGTCAGCGTGTGGCCCAACCATTCGCCGCTGCCCGCCCAGCGGCCGGCGCTTGCGCTGGCGTCGGCCAGCTGCAGCGTGAAGGCTTCGATGGCCACGCGGTCGGGCTGGGCCAGCAGCGCACGCAGCCGCAGCTCGGCCTGGCGCAGCGGCAGCCGGCCCTCGTTCCAGCGGCCGGGCTGTTGGTTCTGCAGCGTCAGCTCGGCCAGGAAGGGTGCGTCGCGGGCACTGCTGCGCAGCGTGGCCTCGCCGTTCAGACGGGTCTGCGGCCAGCCGCTGGCCAGGGCCGCGAGGTCCAGGTCCCGGGTGCGGGCCGACAGGGCCGCCAGCGGCCAGGGCGCAAATGGCGTCAGCGTGCTCTGCAGGTCCAGCGCTGCGTTGTCGGCCTGGCCGCGCAGCGTGCCCTGCAGCGCCAGCCGGTCCAGCGGCCCCTGGGCCTGCAGCGTCGCGCGCCAGGGCAGGGTGGCGCTGGGCAGGGCATGCGCCTGGGCCGTCAGGCTGAGCGGGAAAGGCGCATCGCTGCCGATCTGCGCCTGGCCTTCAGCCTGCAGCTGGTCGCGCCGGAAGCGCAGCGTCTCGATGCGGTGTTCAGCGCCGGCGGCGGCGCCGAGGTCGAGCTTGGCGCTCAGGTCCAGCACCGGCGCCTGGCCGTCGATCTGCACCCGGCCCACCTGCAGCGGCGTCTGCACCGACACCGGCAGCCGCAGCGTGGCCGGCGCGGTCAGCGGTGTGCTGCTGGCCGGCGCGCTTTGCCACAGCAGCGCACGCAGTGTCACGTGTTCGGCCTGCAGCCCCAGCCACTGGCCCGGTGCCGGGCGCCACTGCCAGCGCAGCTTCTTGATGGCCAGGCCTTGCAGTTCCAGCCGGCCCGCCGTGCCCTGCCAGACCAGGCGCTCGGCCCCGAGGTCATCGCCCAGCAGCGCGCCGCGTTGTGCTTCCACCTGCAGGCCGGGCACGCGTTTCAGCAGCCAGGCGGTGGCCCCTTCGCTGCGCAGCAGCAGCGGTGGCAGCGTGACCGCGGCCAGCCCCAGTGCCGCCACCGTGGCCACTGTGATCCACAGGCCCACGCGGCGTCGTGCCATGGGTGGCGCGGCCGGGTTGTCTGGCGTGTCGGGGCCGTCCATCAGAACGCGATGCCCACGCTGAAGTGGATGCGCGCCTTGCGCACTTCCTCGCCATAGGCCCAGTCGATCTTCAGCGGGCCCACCGGGCTGCGCCAGCGCAGGCCGATGCCGGCGCCGATGGCCGGGTCAAAGCCCTGGAAGCTGCTGGCTGCGCGCCCGGCGTCGATGAACACCGCGCCCCAGACCGACGGCAGCCGGCGCAGCAGCGGCCTGGCCAGCTCGATGCTGGCAGTGGCCAGTGCGTCGCCACTGTCCACCGCGCCGTCGACGATGGGGCCCAGGCTGCGGTAGCCGTAACCGCGCACCGAATCGTCACCCCCGGCGCGGAACTGCTGCGAATCGGGCACCGCCACGCCGTCGGGGCGGAAGACCTGGCCCACTTCCAGCCGCGCCTGCCCGTACCAGCCGCCCGGCAGCGGTGTGTAGCCGGTGATGCGGCCGTACAGGCGCGAGAAGTAGCCACTGGCGCCGTTGGTGCTGTGGGCACGGCCCAGGCCGGTCTGCAGCGACAGCGTCCAGCCCTGGGTGGGCAGGATGGGGTTGTCCAGCCGGCGCCAGACGCCGTGGAAGTTGCCCGAGATGGCCAGTTCCGTGGCGTCCGGCAGGGTGCGGGCGGCGCCCAGGTATTCGGTGCTGGCGCGTTCGGCCTCCAGGTACACCAGGCGGTCGATGCGCGGCGTGCTTTGCGTGCGGCCAAAACGCAGGCGCTGCGAGAGCACGATGTCGTCGTCGCTCTGCAGGCGCTCGATGGCGCCGCCCAGCAGCCAGCGGTACTGGCGTTCCAGCGGGTGCGTGCTGATCTCGCCGTCCCAGGCCTGGCGCAGCTGGGCCCACTCGAGCTTGTTGCGCGCCACCAGTGGCCGGCCGAAGAGCCGCCGGTGCAGGTGTTCCACCGACGCACGCGGGCCGACGTTGGCGCTGTAACCCACGCCCAGCGTCCAGACCTGGCGCGGCGATTCGCGCAGGCGCACCAGCACCGGCGTGGCGCCGGCCAGCGCCGGGTCGGGTTCGAAGGTGACGGCCACGGCGTCGAACAGGCCGGCCAGGCGCAGCCGGTCCTGAAAATCCAGCAGCAGGGTCTCGCTCAGCGGTGTGCCTGGCGCAAAGCCGGCCAGGTGCTGCACGGTGCTTTGGTCGTGGTGCTGCAGCCCTCCCACCACCAGCGGGCCGCTGCGGTACAGCGGGCCACTGTCGGCCACCAGGAAGATGCGCACCTGGCGCGTGGTGGTGTCGACATCGGCCGCAGTGCCGATCCAGCTGGCCGACGCATATCCGGCGGCGCGCAGCTGGGTCAGCAGCTCGGCCTTGGTGTCGTTCCAGGGGCCGTTGCGGAAGGCCGCGCCCACCGGCAGGTCCCAGCCTGCGCGCAGGCGGCCGGCCAGCGCCAGGGCCTGGGTCTCGCCCTTGTCGATGCGGTCCTGCAGCTCACCTTGCAGCTCCAGGTCGAAGCGGCCGATGCGCGCCCGGGCGCCCGGCTTGACGTTGACACGCACCCGGTCACCGTCGCGCTGCAGCGTGACCTCGGGGTCGAAAAAACCTTCGGTCTGCAGCAGCTGGGCGGCCTGTGCCGGGGCCGCGGCCAGCAGCCGCGCCAACTCGGATTCGGCGATGCGGTCGTCGCCCACCAGGGTGGCCAGGCGCGCGATGTCCAGGTGGCGTTGCAGCAGCTCGGCGAGGTCGCCGGGCGCGTCGACCGTCACCTTCACCGGCGACACCGGCAGCGGCGCAGGCGGGGCCGTGCCGTCGGCAGCGGGTGCGCCCAACCCGGGCAACATGGCGCAGCCGCTGGCCAGCGCGGCCAGCAGCAGGATCAGCCAACGGATCATTTGCTGAGCAGCCGCATCGCCCCTTCGAGGCCCGCCAGCGACAGCGGAAACATGCGCTGGTTCATCAGCTGCTGCACCACGGCGATGCTCTGGCGGTACTGCCACACACCTTGCGGCTCGGGGTTGATCCAGGCAAAGCGCGGGAAGGCGCTGGTCAGCCGCTGCAGCCACTCGGCGCCCGGCTCTTCGTTGTTGTATTCCACGCTGCCACCCGGCTGCAGGATCTCGTAGGGGCTCATGGTCGCGTCCCCCACGAAGATCAGCTTGTAGTCCTTGTTGTACTTGCGGATGATGTCCCAGGTGGGGGTTTTTTCGCTGAAACGGCGGCGGTTGTTCTTCCACATGAAGTCATAAACACAGTTGTGGAAGTAATAGAACTCCAGGTGCTTGAACTCGGTCTTGGTCGCGCTGAACAGCTCTTCCACGCGGTGGATGTGTTCGTCCATCGTGCCGCCCACGTCCATCAGCAGCAAGACTTTCACCTTGTTGTGGCGCTCCGGCACCATCGCGATGTCCAGCAGGCCGGCGTTGGCCGCGGTGCGGTGGATGGTGTCGTCCAGGTCCAGTTCCAGCTCGTTGCCTTCGCGTGCAAAACGCCGCAGCCGGCGCAGCGCCACCTTGATGTTGCGCGTGCCCAGTTCCTTGGTGTCGTCGTAGTCCTTGTAGGCCCGCTGGTCCCAGACCTTGACGGCACTTTTGTTGCGGCCCTTGTCCTGCCCGATGCGGATGCCCTGCGGGTTGTAGCCGTAGGCGCCGAAGGGGCTGGTGCCGCCGGTGCCGATCATGCGGCTGCCCCCTTCGTGGCGCTCCTTCTGCTCCTCGAAACGCTTCTTCAGCGTTTCCATCAGCTCGTCCCAGCCCATTTTTTCGATGGCCGCCTTCTGCTCGGCCGTCAGCTCCAGTTCCAGCGTCTTGCGCAGCCATTCCAGCGGCAGGTCGCGGCTGAAATCGGTGAGCATCTCCACACCCTTGAAGTAGGCCGAAAACGCACGGTCGAACTTGTCGAAGTGGGCCTCGTCCTTGACCAGCGTGGTGCGGGCCAGGTAATAAAAGTCATCGACCGAGCTGTCGATGACGCCGGCCTGCAGCGCCTCCAGCAGGGTCAGGAATTCCTTGACCGACACCGGCAGCTTGGCGGCACGCAGCGTGTAGAAGAAGTTGATCAGCATCACGGGCCCTCGACAGCCGCCCATTCTGAGGCCTGGGCCACGGTCTTGCCCGGGATCGGGTTCAAGGTCCGGCTGTAACGGCCGATACAGGCGGCGACATGGGGCATGCCGACATCCTGATGGCCGTGGTCGTGGTGCTGCAGGCCTTTTTTGGCCTGGGCTGGGCCGCGAGCGCCTCGCTGCTGCGCCTGGCACCGCGGCCGGCGCTGAACTGGGGCGTCTCGGCGGCCTTGATCGCGGTGGCATTGATCCTGTTCCTGCTGCGTGGCCGTGCCCCCGACCTGCTGGCGCACCCGGTGGCCAACGTGCTGGCCCTCGCGGCGCTGATGACGATCCGGCGCGGCCTGCAGGCCTTCCTGCGCCTGCCTCTGCGCGACCGCGAGAGTGCAGCCGTCCTGCTGCTGTGCGCGGGTTTCAACCTGGTCTGGGCCGGACCGCAGGGCAGCTGGCCGGCCGGCGCCGTGATCGCCACGTCGGGCTGCGTGGCCTGGACCCTGGGCCGCACGACGTTGGAAATCCTGGCGCCGCTGCGGCGCGAGTTCGGTGCGGCAGGCGCGTGGCTGGTGGCCTGGCCCTACGCCCTGGGCACCTTGCTGTTCAGCCTGCGTTTTGGCCTGGGTCTGCTGCTGCCGGCGCAGGTGGCCCGGCCGGTGAACGTGGACAACGCCTTCAACATCGGCGTGGTGTTGACCATCCTGGTGCTGAACCTGGCCATCAACGCCAGTCTGGCGGTGCTGGTGCTGCTGCGCCTGGTGCGCAAGCTGCAGCGTTTGTCCAACCACGACCCGCTGACCGGATTGTTGAACCGGCGCCGGCTGATGCAGGTGCTGCGCGAGCAGAAGCAGGCCCTGCTGCGCCACGGCGAGCCCTGGTCGCTGCTGCTGCTGGACCTGGACCACTTCAAGCGTGTCAACGACGAACACGGCCATGCCGCGGGCGACCATGTGCTGGTGACGGTGGCGACGCTGCTGAAGGCGCAGGCGCGTGAGCTCGACCAGGTGGCCCGCATGGGTGGCGAGGAGTTCTGCATCGTCCTGCCACGCACCGGGGCCGAGGGTGCGCAGCTGCTGGCGGAGCGCCTGCGCCAGGCCCTGGCGCAGGCGCCGCTGGCCACCGGTGATGACGGCCAGGCCACGGCGCTGCACATGACGGTGAGCATCGGCGTGGCCAGCTGCACGTCCGCCGACGAATCGGCCGACCAGGTGCTGGGCCGGGCTGACCGCGCGCTCTACGCGGCCAAACACGCCGGCCGCAACCGCGTCAGCGTGGCCGCTTCGGTGCTGCCGGCGGGGCCCCCGGGTCGTGCCGCTGCAGCCAGCTGAAGAACTCGCCGTACCAGAGCCGGCTGTTGCGCGGTTTGAGCACCCAGTGGTTTTCATCGGGGAACCACAGCAGCCGGGCGTCCACACCACGGGCCTTCAGCGTGTTGTAGTAGGCCAGGCCCTGCTGGTCGGGCACACGGTAGTCCAGCGCGCCGTGCACCACCAGCGTGGGTGTCTTCATGTGGGCGGCAAAGGCGTGTGGGCTCTGTGCGTGCACCCGGGCCATGTCGTCCCAGTACCAGGCGCCCAGTTCCTTGGCGTGCCAGGTGTAGGCGTCGTCGGCGAACATCGCCGTCCAGTCGAAACAACCGGCGTGGCACACGTAGGCGGCGTAACGGCCGGTTTTCACATGGCCGTTCATCCAGGCCACCATGTAGCCGCCGTAGCTGCCGCCGGTGGCAAACACCCGCTTCTTGTCGGCCCAGGGTTTTTTCAGCAGCGCATCGGTGGCGGCTTCCACGTCCTGCAGTTCCAGCTCGCCCCAGCGGTGCGTGATGCTGTCCTTGAAGGCATAACCAAAGCTCGACGAGCCGTGGTAATTGACCGCCGCGACCACGTAACCCTGCGCCGCAAAGGCCTGCACGTTCCAGCGGAAGTGCCAGGCGTCGCCAAAGGCGGTGTGCGGGCCACCGTGGATCACCTGCATCAGCGGCCACTTCTTCTTTGCCTTGGCGTCGAAGCCGGGTGGGTAGGTCAGCCAGACCTGCACGTCGTCGCCCAGCGCGCCGCGCACGCTGATCTCTTCGGTGCGGCCGGTGGCCAGCGTGGCCATCAGCGCGTCGTTGAAGTGTTCGATGCGCTGCGCGGGCTCGCCCGGCAGGTGCACGTGCAGCTCGGGCGGGTGGTCCACCGCATCGGCCAGTGTCACCAGCGTGCCGGCGGCCTTGTCGAAGGCCTGCACCCAGCCGCCCGGCACCAGCACCTCGGCGCGGCGGTCGGGCAGGTCGAAGCGCCACAGGTGCTGGCGGCCACGCTGCTCGGCGGTGAACAGCAGCGCCTGGCCGTCGTCTTCCCACAGCAGCGGGGCGTGCACTTCGTGGTCCCACTCGGCGCTGACGACCTCCCAGCCGCCGGTGTCGCGTGCCCAGACGGCCAGTTGCTCGGGCATCGTGTGTTTCAGGCCGCGGTGCTGCGCCACGCAGGCGATGCGCTGGCCGTCCGGGCTGTAACGCGGGGCGCTCAAGTCCCAGGCCGCGTCCTGCGCGATCACGCTGATGCGCCCGCTCTTGAGCTCCATCTCGGCCAGCGCAAAACAGTTCTCCAGCCGTTTTTCCGGTGCCGGGTCGAAGGCAAACACCAGGCGCTTGCCGTCGGGTGAGAGGTCGAAGCAGCCGGCGTCCGGCTCGGCGCGCGAGAGTTCGTAGGGGGTGCCCTCGAACAGGTCGCGCCAGGTGCCGCTGGCCAGGTCCAGCAGGTGCAGGTGGGCGGTGCGGTCCATCGGGATCTGGTGGTCCCAGTAACGGTACTGCGCCTCGCTGGTCACGTAGCCGGTTTCCTTGCGTTCCTGGAAGGCCTTGTGCGCCTCGGCCTGGGCCTTGTGGCCCTTGAGCTCCGGCCGCACCCAGGACACAAACACCAGGCGTTTGCCGTCGGGGCACCAGCGGAAGGCCTCGACACCCGTGGCCACGCTGGCCGCACGCCGGGCCTCGCCGCCGTCGGGTGCGATCAGGTAGAGCTGGGGCGTGGCGTCCTTTTCGCCCTGCTGCTCGCGTTTGGCGGTGAAGGCGATGCGGTCGCCACGCGGGCTCCAGCGGGGCTGGCCGTCCTTGTCGCCGCAGTGCGTGAGGGCCCGCGGCGCGCCGCCCAGTGTGGAAAGCAGCCAGAGGGCACTCTCGCTGCTGTTCTTCTCCATGGAGTAGCGCGTGACGGCGGCCACGGCCTGCGCGCCGTCGGGCGCCAGGCTGGGGCTGCCGATGCGGGCGATCTGCCACAGGTGCTCGACGGTGATGTTCTGTTTCTTGGACATGCTGTCTCCAGGGTTCAGCGCGGCGTGGTCAGCGCGCGTTCGAGCCGGGTGCGGGCTTCTGGCCACTCACCCGGGGTCATGCTGTACATCACGGTGTCGCGCACCGTGCCGTCGCGGCGCAGCGCGTGGTGGCGCAGCACACCGTCCTTGCGCGCGCCCAGGCGCTCGATGGCGGCCTGGCTCGCGAAGTTCTGGCCATCGGTGCGCCAGCCCACCAGCTGGGCGCCCAGGGTCTCGAAGGCGTGCTGCATCAGCAGCCACTTGCAGGTGCTGTTGACGGCGGTGCGCTGGCAACGTTTGGCGTACCAGGTGTAGCCGATCTCCAGGCGCCGGATGGCGGGCACGATGTCGTGGTAGCTGGTGCTGCCGATCACCTGGCCGCTGCCGTTGTCGATCACCGCAAAGGCCAGCCGGTGGCCCTCGGTGCGCATGCGCAAGGCGGTCTCGATGTAGGCCCGTTCATCGCCCGGGTCGGGCACCGAGGTGACCCAGAGCTTCCAGAGTTCACCGTCGGCTGCCGCGGCCGCCAGGCCTTCGGCATGGTCCAGGCTCAGCGGCTCCAGCCGCACCGGGCCACGCACCAGCGTGACCGGCTCCACCCAGGCCGTCATCGGTTGTGTCGCTGCATGAAGACCAGTTTTTCGAACAGCGTCACGTCCTGTTCGTTTTTCAGCAGCGCGCCCACCAGTGGCGGCACGGCCACCTTGTCGTCCTGGCTTTGCAGCGCTTCGAGCGGGATGTCCTCGGCCACCAGCAGCTTCAGCCAATCGAGCAGCTCGCTGGTGCTGGGCTTCTTCTTGATGCCGGGCAGGTTGCGCACGTCGTAGAAGGTTTTCATCGCCGCGCCGAGCAGGTCCTTCTTCAGCGTCGGGAAGTGCACGTCGACGATGCGCTGCATGGTCTGTGCATCAGGGAACTTGATGTAGTGGAAAAAACACCGGCGCAAGAAGGCGTCCGGCAGTTCCTTCTCGTTGTTGCTGGTGATGAAGACGATGGGGCGGTGCCTGGCCTTCACGAGCTCGCGTGTTTCGTACACGTAGAACTCCATGCGGTCGATCTCGCGCAGCAGGTCGTTCGGGAATTCGATGTCGGCCTTGTCGATCTCGTCGATCAGCAGCGCCACCGGCTGCTCGGCCGTGAAGGCCTGCCACAGCACACCCTTGACGATGTAGTTGCGGATGTCCTTGACCCGCTCGTCGCCCTGGCCGGCCAACTGGCTGTCGCGCAGCCGGCTCACGGCGTCGTATTCGTACAGGCCCTGCTGGGCCTTGGTCGTGCTCTTGATGTGCCACTGCAGCAGCGGCATGCCCAGGGCCTGGGCCACCTGCTCGGCCAGCATGGTCTTGCCGGTGCCGGGCTCGCCTTTGACCAGCAGCGGGCGCTGCAGCGTGACGGCGGCGTTGACCGCCAGCATCAGGTCGGGTGTGGCGACGTATTGATCCGAGCCATGGAATTTCATCGTGATCTGTGCTGCAGAGTGGTCGGGATCAGTATAAGTCGGTGCCTATAATCGCCGGTTGACCCTGACCACTGCCGACGCACGATGACCTCCATGCTCAAGCTCGCCGCCCGCTTTGCCTTGGCCTTCGGCCTGGTTTCGGCCCTCGTCTCTGCCCACGCGCAGAACGCCGATGCCGGCGCCAAGAAGGTGTCGCAGTGCATTGGCTGCCACGGCATCCCGGGTTACCAGGCCAGCTTCCCCGAGGTGCACAAGGTGCCCATGATCACGGGCCAGAACGCCAAGTACATCGTCGCGTCGCTCACCGCCTACAAGAAGGGCGACCGCAAGCACCCCACCATGCGCGGCATCGCCACCAGCATGAGCGAGCAGGACATGGCCGACGTGGCCGCCTACTACGAACGCCAGGGCGCATCGGCATCGGTCAAGACCGTGGCCGCGCGCGAGCCCTCGGCCGACGTGGCTGCGCTGCTGACCAAAGGCGCCTGCGCGTCCTGCCACGGCGCCGACCTGAACAAACCCATCGACCCCAGCTACCCCAAGATCGCCGGTCAGCACGCCGACTTCCTGTACGTGGCGCTGAAGGCCTACCAGACCGAAGGCAACCCGCAGGTGGGCCGCAACAACGCGGTGATGAGCGGCATTGCCAAGCAGTTCAAGCCCGCCGAGCTGAAGGCCCTGGCCAACCACATCGGCAGCATGCCGGGCTCGCTGGCCACCGTGCCACAAAACAAGTTCCGCTGACCAGCGCTGCCGTGCGCATTAGGCCGCCTTCGGGCGGCTTTTTTGTGGCCGGCCGCTTCAGCCGCATCGGGCCCGGCCGATAGCACAGCACAAGTGATCCCATGCTGAAGAAGATCCCCGTCTCGCAGGCACGCGTCGGCATGCACCTCCACAAGCTGGAAGGGGCGTGGCTGAACCATCCCTTCTGGAAGACGAAGTTCACGATCACCGACCCGGAGGACCTGCGCAAGCTGCAAAGCAGCGGCGTGCCCTTCCTGTGGATCGACGATGCCCTGGGGCTGGACGTGTTGCCACCAGAGGCCGACCTGCCGGCACCCGTGCGCCTGGTGCCGGTGGCACCGCCGCCGGTGCCGCGCCCCGCAGCCGCACCCACGCCGCCACCACCGCCCACCCGCAGCATGGGCGAAGAGCTGAACCAGGCCGCGGCCATCTGCAAACGCGGCCGCGGCGCGGTGCTGAAGATGTTTTCCGAGGCCCGGCTGGGCCAGGCCGTGGACACCGAACATTGCCTGCCGCTGGTGGAGGAGATCTCCGACTCGGTTTTCCGCAACCCGGGCGCACTGGTCAGCCTGGCGCGGCTGAAGACGCAGGACGACTACAGCTACATGCACTCGGTGGCCGTCTGCGCGCTGATGGTGTCGCTGGCGCGCACGCTGGGCCAAAACGAAGCCGCGTGCCGCGAGGCCGGTCTGGCCGGCCTGCTGCACGACCTGGGCAAGGCCGCGATGCCGCTGGCCGTGTTGAACAAACCCGGCAAGCTGACCGCCGACGAATATGCGGTCATCAAGACACACCCCGATCGTGGCCACGAGATGCTGGTCGAAGGCCGCGGCGCCCCGGCGGCGGCCATGGACGTGTGCCTGCACCACCACGAGCGGCCGGACGGCCGCGGTTACCCGCATGGTCTGGCGGGTGAACAACTCAGCCTGCTGGCCCGCATGGGCGCGGTGTGCGACGTCTACGACGCCATCACCTCCAACCGGCCGTACAAGGCCGGTTGGGACCCGGCCGAGTCCATCGCAACCATGGCCTCGTGGAAGGGCCAGTTCGACGAGGCCGTGTTCCAGGCCTTCGTGCGCAGCCTGGGCATCTACCCGGTGGGCTCGCTGGTGCGCCTGGCCTCGGACAAGCTGGCGGTGGTCGTGGAGCAGAACGCCGGCAAGCTGGTGGCGCCCATCGTCAAGGTCTTCTTTTCGATCAAGTCCAACCTGCCGATGACACCGGTGCTGCTGGACCTGGCCCGTCCGGGCTGCAGCGACCGCATCGTCAGCCGCGAAAGCGCCACCAAATGGGGCTTCACGCAGATCGACGAACTCTGGGTGGAAGGCGACGTGATGCGCCGCTCACGCTGAGCCCGGGTGCGTTGCAGCCAGGTCGTCCAGGATCGGGCAGTCCGGCCGGCCGTCACCATGGCAGGCATGCACCAGGTGCTGCAGGCTGCGCTGCATGGCCTGCATGCGCTGGATGCGGCCGGCCAGATCGTCCACATGGCGCTGCGCCAGGGCCTTGACCTCGGCGCTCGCCCGGCCACCATCGGCCCACAGCGCCAGCAGCTGTTCAATCTCGTCCAGGCCGAAGCCCAGGTCGCGCGCGCGGCGGATGAAGCGCAGCGTGTGCAGCGTGCGTGGGTCCACCTGCCGGTAGCCGGCGTCGGTGCGGGCCACCTGGGGCAGCAGGCCCAGGGCTTCGTAGTGCCGGATCATCTTGGCGCTGACGCCGGTGGCGCGCGCGGCTTCGCCGATGTTCATCAATGCGGTCTCCAGCGCCGCAGCAGCAGCGCATTGGCCAGCACGCTGACGCTGGACAGCGCCATCGCCGCACCGGCCACCACCGGGCTCAGCAACCCAATGGCGGCCAGCGGGATGCCGACCACGTTGTAGGCAAAGGCCCAGAACAGGTTCTGGTGGATCTTGCGCGTGATGGCACGCGAGAGCTGCAGCGCTTCCAGCACCAGCGCCGGGTCGCCACGCATCAGGGTCAGGCCGGCGGTCTGCATCGCGATGTCGGTGCCGGTGCCGTCCGTGCGTGTGATGGCCAGACCGACATCGGCCGCGGCCAGGGCCGGGGCGTCGTTCAGGCCGTCGCCGACCATGGCCACGCGTGCGCCCGGTGATGCGCCGTCACGAAGTCCGGTGCGCAGGGCGGCGATGACCGCGGCCTTGTCGCCGGGCAGCACCTCGGCGCGCACCTCGGTGATGCCCAGGCGGCGGCCCACGGCCTCGGCCGCGCCGCGGTTGTCGCCGCTCAGCAGCACGGTGCGGATGCCTTCGGCGTGCAGTGCGCGGATGGTCTCTGCGGCGCCGGCCTTGGGTTCATCACCAAACGCCGCGCCGCCCCGCAGCTGCCAGCTGTCGCCATCGGCCTGCAGCAGCCACGACACGCTGCGGCCTTCGGCCTGCCAGGCCTCACCGGCCGTGCTGTCCAGGCCCAGTTCCTGCGCCCAGCGGCTGCTGGCGATGCGCAGGCGGCGGCCGCCCACCTCGCCTTCCAGGCCGCGGCCGGCTTCGGCACGCACACCGCTGGCAGTTGGCACGGCCAGGCCGCGGGCCTGGGCAGCGGCCGTCACGGCCTTGGCCAACGGGTGTTCACTGCCGGCCTGCAGCGCAGCCAGGTCGGCCAGCAGCATGGTCTCGTCACCTTTGATCGCCTGCAACGCCACCACCTGCGGCCGGCCTTCGGTCAGCGTGCCGGTCTTGTCGAAGGCGATCACCTGCACATGGCGCAGCAGGTCCAGCGCCTGGGGGTCGCGCACCAGCACGCCGCGTTGTGCGGCCAGACCGGTGCCCACCATCAGCGCGGCGGGCGTGGCCAGGCCCAGCGCACAGGGGCAGGCGATGACCAGCACCGACACGGCGTGCACGATGGCCGCTTCGGCCCCCACGCCGGCCCAGGCCCAGCCCAGGCCGGTGAACAGCGCGATGGCCACGACCACGGGCACGAAGACCGCGCAGATGTGGTCCACCTGCAGCTGGATCGGCGCCTTCTGCCCCTGGGCGGTTTCGACCAGGCGCACGATGCGCGAGAGCTGGGTTTCCGCGCCCACGGCCGTGGTGCGCACCACGATCAGGCCTTCGCCGTTGAGCGCGCCGCCGGTGACGGCCTGACCGGGCTCGCGCGCCACGGGCAGGCTTTCGCCGGTGAGCAGCGATTCGTCCAGCTGCGTGCGGCCTTCGACGATCAGGCCATCGGCCGGCACCCGTTCACCGGGGCGCACCACCAGTTCATCCCCCACGCGCAGCGCCGCGATCGGTAACTCGCTGACGCTGCCGTCGCGGCGCACACGCACGGTGTCTGGCCGCAGCGCGCGCAGCCCTTCAATGGCGCGCAAGGTGCTGTGTTTGGCGCGTGCCTCCAGCCACTTGCCCAGGCGCACCAGCGTGATGACGACGGCCGCACTTTCGAAGTACAGGTGCGGCATGCCTTGCGGGTCTTTCGCCCACAACCACAGGCTCAGGCCGAAGGCGGCGCTGGTGCCCAGCGCGACCAGCAGGTCCATGTTGCCGCTGCCGGCGCGCAGCGCGGCCCAGCCGGCGCGGTAGAAACGTGCGCCCAGCCCCAACTGCACCGGGGCGGCCAGCACGAACTGCCACAGCGCCGGCAGCATCCAGTGCTGGCCCGCCAGATCACCCAGCATCGGCAGCACCAGCGGGGCGCACAGCAGCCCGCCGATGGCCACCTTCCAGCCGTCGTGGGTGGCGGCCTGTGGCGCGTCGGGCACATCGGCTTCGTGCACCTGGGCGGTGTAGCCGGCTTTTTCGACGGCGGCCAGCAACGGTGCCACCGGCGTGCCGGCATCGAGCTGCAGCTCGGCACGTTCGGTGGCCAGGTTGACGCTGGCCGCCTGCACGCCGGGCTGTTTTTTCAGCGTCTTTTCGACGCGGGTGACACAACTGGCGCAGGTCATGCCACCAATCGACAGGCTCAGCAGGTTCGGGTGGGTGGAGGTGTTCATGGCGCCAGCTTCAAGCTTGACATGATGTCAGAGTCAAGCCCTTGACCTTGCCCCTGTGGGAAGCGGCAGACTGTGTGCATCCCCACCCTCCGGAGAACACGATGATCGAACTGACCCTGCCCGACATGACCTGCGGCCATTGCGTGAAAACCGTCACCCAGGCGGTGCAACAGGTGGATGCCGCCGCCCAGCTGACGATCGACCTGCCCTCGCACCGCGTCAGCATCCAGTCGGCCCGGCCGGCCGAAGACTTCAAGGCCGCGCTGGCCGAAGAGGGTTATCCCCCGGCTTGACCCGGTGTGATCCGGCACGACACTTGCCTACACTTCCGCGCACCATCTGAGCGCCATCCGGCGCGGGAGTCCACCGATGAAACGTCTTCTTGCCGCGGCCTGCCTGGCCGCGCTGTCCGGCACCTTGTGCGCCCAGACCCTGCGCTGGGCCAGCCAGGGCGACCCGCAGACCATGGACCCGCACTCGCAGAACGAGTCCATGACCAACATGATGAACGGCCAGGTCTACGAGCGCCTCACACGCCGCGACCGGCAACTCAACATCGTGCCCGGCCTGGCCACCGAGTGGCAGCAGACCGGCCCGCTGACCTGGCGCTTCAAGCTGCGCCCGGGCGTGAAGTTCCACGACGGGGCGGACTTCACGGCCGAGGACGTGGTCTTTTCGATCAACCGCGGCAAGGAGCCCACGTCGCAGGTGAACGTCTACGCCAATGCGGTGGGCACGCCGGTGGCCATCGACCCGCTGACGGTGGAGTTCCGCCTCGACAAGGTGAACCCCATCTTCCTTCAGCACCTGGACGCGTTGTGGATCCTGGACAAGGGTTGGGCTGAGAAGAACAAGGTCACCAAGCCGCTGGACTTCAAGAACAAGGAAGAGTCCTACGCCAGCTTCAACACCAACGGCACCGGCCCCTACATGCTGGTGAGCCGCGCGCCGGGCGTGAAGACGGTCTACAAGCGTTACCCCGCGTGGTGGGACAAGGCATCGGGCAACGTGCAGGAGATCGTCTACACGCAGATCGCCAACGACGCCACGCGCCTGGCGGCCTTGATCTCCGGCGAGATCGACTTCGTGCTCGACCCCGCGCCGCGCGACATCGCCCGCCTGCGCAGCATTTCGGGTGTGAAGATCGTCGACGGGCCGGAGAACCGCATCGTCTTCATCGGCATGGACCAGCACCGTGACGAGCTGCTGTACGGCAGCGAAAAGACCAAGAACCCGTTCAAGGATGTGCGGGTGCGCCGGGCGCTGTACCACGCGATCGACATCCAGACCATGAAGACCAAGCTGATGAACGGGCAGAGCTTCCCGACCGGTGGCATCACGCCGTCGTCGCTGGCCAGCTACAACGACGCTGGCATCGAAGGGCGTCTGCCGTACGACGTGGACAAGGCCAAGGCGCTGATGGTGGAAGCCGGTTATCCCAACGGCTTCGAGGTGACGCTGGACTGCCCGAACAACCGCTACATCAACGACGAGGAGATCTGCATCACGCTGGCCTCGATGTGGGCGCGGCTGAACGTGAAGGTCAAGGTCAACGGCATGCCGCGCGCCACCTACTTCCCCAAGCTCGAAAAACACGACACCAGCATGTACATGCTGGGCTGGGGTGGTGCCGTCACCGATGCCGAGACCACGATCACGCCGGTGCTGCGCAACCTGGGTGAAAAAGGCGTGGGCCTGTACAACTACGGCCGCGTGAAAAACGACAAGTTCGACGCCATCGCGGCGCAGTCCAGTGTCGAGCCCGATGCCAAGAAGCGCGAAGAGCTGGTCAAGGCCGCGCTGCGCGAGTACACGCAGCAGGCGCACCTGCTGCCGCTGCACCGCCAGGTGATCCCGTGGGCCGCGCGCACCAACGTCGAGGCCGTGCACCGTGCCGACAACTGGCTGGAAGTGGCCTGGGTCGTTGTGAAGTGACATCCGCCGCGCGCGCGGCGGTGCCGGTTCATCGCACGTGATTCAACGCACGTAGTCCCGCGCGCAACGGAAGCCGATGTAGACCACCGCAGTGGCCGCCGGCTTGCCCTGCAGGTGGTCGGCGCGCATCTGCGGCGCGCCGTACCACCACGAGCCGCCGCGTGTGCGGCGGTCATCGTCGGTGCCCTGGTCCACCCATTCCCAGGCGTTGCCGCCCATGTCGTGCAGGCCGTTGACGCCTGGCGCGCCCTGGCTCACCGGCCGGTGGCGCTGCACGTCGGCGCCACAGTCGCTGCGGCATTGCGCGCCCTGCGGGCCGAGGCCGGTCGGGTAGGGGTAGGTCTGGCCGAGCTGGAAGGGCGGTGCCGGTGTGTCGCGCTGTTCGGTGTAAGCGGCGCTCAGCCACTCGGCATCGGTGGGCAGCCGCGCGCGTGCCCAGCGGCAGAAGTCGCGGGCTTCAAACCAGGTGAGGTGCACGGCGGGTTCGTCGTCGGTGGCGGGCTGCCCGAAGGGGGCCTGCCAGGTCCAGTCGAGGCGCTGCACCCAGCCGCCGGCGTACCCCTGCCCACCGCCGCGCCGCTCGGCCTCGGTGACACGGCCGGTGGCCAACACAAAACGCCGGAACTGCGCGACCGTGGTCTCGGTGCGGGCGATCTGCACCTGGGCCAGCGGCTGCCACTGCAGGCCGGCGGCAGTCGGCTGGGCGTGCACAGGCGCGCAGTACAAGGCGGTCAGCAGCGCCATGGCGCCCGCCTTCCGCATGTGCATCACACCTGGGTGAAGCCGGGCACCGGGGCCGGGCTGTTTTGCAGCACCAGGTCGCGCCGGTCCTCGCGCCGTTCCTGGCGTCGGACGATGCCGCAAGCACTCAGGCCCACGGCGATTGCGAGCAGGAGCAGGATGGTCAGGGTGCGCTGGGACATGGGGATCCTCCGGTTTTAGCGTGAGCCCCGAGCGTGCGTCAAGGCGCCGGGCCAGTCGGTGCGCA
Source organism: Rubrivivax sp. (assembly GCA_018780805.1). Taxonomy (GTDB): domain Bacteria; phylum Pseudomonadota; class Gammaproteobacteria; order Burkholderiales; family Burkholderiaceae_C; genus Rubrivivax. Next base: position 49,517 of record JADMJD010000128.1, read on the forward strand.
AGCGTACACAGCCGCCGCAGCGGCAGCGTCTCAGCGCACCAGGACGCGGTACACCCGCACCGATTGCGGCGCCAGGTGCAGCCTGGCCTGCCCTTGCGCATCGGCCCTTGCCGGTGCCGCCCAGCGTGGCCAGCTCGCCTGCAGCCGTGAACCGGGCGGCAAGGCGTCGGCCAGCACAGTGGCGCCGGCGGTGCCGTGGTTGATCAGCACCAGCGTGTGGTCGCCGTCGGCCTCACCCTCGACCACACGTTGCCACTGCGCCACCCCGCCGTCGCTGCGGCCATGGCGCCAGGTGCCGCGGCGGATTGACGCGTGTGTGTTGCGCAGGCTGATCATCGCGCGGTAGAAGTGCCACAGCGAATCGGGGTCACGCTGCTGCGCAGCGGCGTTGTGCGTGCCGCGGTTGGGGGCGGGTGGGCGGAAGGGCGTGCCGCTGCTGAAACCACCGTCGGCCGTCCAGCTCATCGGCCCGCGGATCGGCAGATCGCCGTCCAGGCCCGGCAGGCCTGCCAGGCCGATCTCTTCCCCGTAGTACACAAACGGCGTGCCGGGCTGCAGCAGGTACGCGGCAGCGGCGAGTTTGTAGCGGGCTTCGTCGCCCTGCACCTGGTCCCACAGCCGCTGGCCGGCAAAGATGTCGTGGTTGGACAGCATCGTGGCCAGGCGCTCGCTGCGGCGCGGGTGCGGTGCGGTCAGGGCCTGCACCGACGCCACGTCCCCCTGCGCGGCCTGGATGTAGTGCTGCACGTAGCCAAAGGCAAACGCAGCGCCGCAGACGCTGTCGTCGGCGTAGGCCTGCGGCTCGGCTGTGGCCTCGCACACGGCCCATCGGTGGCGGTAGCTGCGGATCAGGTCCTGCAGGCGCTTGGTCAGCTGCCGGCTCTGTGGCTGGTCGTTCCAGCGCACGGCGTCGGTCTCGACCATGTGCGGCACGGCATCGAGGCGGAAGCCGTCCAGGCCGCGGTTGAGCCAGAAGCGCAGGCTGTCTTCGTGGTACTGCCAGACCTGGGGGTTCTGCAGGTTGAAGTCCGGCATATGCGGCCCGAAGGTGCCGAAGTAGTGCTGCTGTGCGCCGGGTGCAGGCGGCGGGATGGTCTTCGGGTCGCCCACGAATTCCCAGGGTCTTGTCGCCGCGTGGTACCAGGGGTTCTTGCCCCAGATGTCCCAGCCGGTGGGTGCGTCCTTCGCCCAGACGTACCAGTCGCGTTTCGGGTGCGCCGGGTCCGTGCGCGAGGCCACGAACCAGGGGTGCTGGGCCGCGCTGTGGTTGATCACGTAGTCCATGATCACGCCGATGCCCAGTGCATGTGCGCGGGCGATGAAGGTGTCGAAGTCGGCCAGCGTGCCGTACTCGGGCGCGATGGTGCGGAAGTCGGTGGTGGCGTAGCCGTGGTCGCCGTCGGCGTTGGCGGTGATGGGCATCAACCACAGGCCGCGAATGCCCAGGGACTGCAGGTAGGGCAGTGTCTGCGTGAGCCCGCGCAGGTCGCCGATGCCGTCGCCGTCGCTGTCCTTCCAGGCGCGCACGAAGATCTCCATGAAGGCGCCGCGGTGCCAGTCGGGTGCCAGCGTGCTGCCGGGGTCACGCATCGCCACCGGGCTGCGGTCGGGTTCCTGGGCGGCCACGGGCATGGCCAGAACGAGGGCGATCAGCAGCGGCTTCATGCTGCCAATGTAGTGAAACTACGGCGCAAAGAGCAAGTCGGGTGAACCTGGATCAGGGAACATGCCGATCATTATGTAGTTTTGCTCCAATACCATCGGCCCATGCGATCACCCCCGCTCTGGGCCTGGCTGCTGGCGTTCAGCGCGCTGCCGGCCGCCGCCAATTCACCCGCCACCCTGGCCGACTGCACGGCACCGGCGGTGCAGACGCTCGTGGCCCAGCCGGCCGCCGCGCCCGGTGCAGAGGCCCGCGCCGCCTGGCTCGACAGCCGCCGCCTGCGCTGGCCCGGCCAGCCCGAGGCCGGCCGCCTGCGCCTGCACCATGCCGCCCACGGCGGTCTGGCGCTGACGGCTGACGGTGCCGTGGGGGGTGCCGATGGTGCCTGGACGCTGCGTGCCGCGCCGCAGCCGGTGGCCCCCGCCGTGGCCCGGCGTTTCCGCTGGCTGGGCGAGGGCCGCGAAGCCACGCTGCCCCCCGGCACCGATCTGCGCCCTTTGCTGCGTGGTGAGCTGCTGCTGACCCGCGAAGACGCCCAAGGCCGCGTGCTGGCCCACACCCGCGTGCAACACGCAGCGGCGCTGGACGCGCTGTACCCGGCCGCCGAGACCGCGCCCGGCCTGGGCGTCACGCTCGACAGCACCGGCGCGCGCCTGCGCGTCTGGGCACCGACGGCGCGCACGGTGGCGCTGTGCCTGCACGGCCCCGCGCCACGCCTGCTGCCGATGCAGCGCGAGACCAGCACCGGCCTCTGGCAGGCCCGCGCGCGCGGCGTGCGCGACGGTTTTTACAGCTACGTGGTCGACGTGCACGTGCCGGGCCACGGCTGGGTGCGCAACCGCGTGACCGACCCCTACAGCATCGGGCTGGACAGCAACTCGCAGCACAGCTGGATCGGCACGCTGGACGACCCGCGCACGCAGCCGCCGGGCTGGCGCACGGCCCGGGCCCCCGCGCCGCCGCGCCACATGACGGACATGGTGGTCTACGAGCTGCACGTGCGTGATTTTTCGCGTGACGACGCCACCGTGCGCCCCGCCTGGCGCGGCAAGTACCTGGGCTTCACCGAGCCCGCCAGCGACGGCATGCGCCACCTGCGAGCGCTGGCCGCCGCCGGCCTGAGCGACGTGCACCTGCTGCCGGTGTTCGACCTGGCCACCGTGCCCGAGCTGGGCTGCGTGTCACCTGCCATCAGCGGTGCGCCCGACGGCACCGACCAGCAAGCCGCCGTGGCCGCCGTGAAGGACCGCGATTGCTACAACTGGGGCTACGACCCCTGGCACTACACCGCGCCCGAAGGCAGTTTTGCCACCGATCCCGATGACGCGCCCGGGCGCATCCGCGAGTTCCGCGCGATGGTGCTGGCGCTGCACGCCGCGGGCCTGCGCGTGGGCATGGACGTGGTCTACAACCACACCAGCGCCGCCGGGCAGGACCCGCGCAGTGTGCTGGACCGCCTGGTGCCGGGTTATTACCACCGGCTGAACCGCCAGGGCCAGGTGGAGCGCAGCACCTGCTGCGACAACACCGCGACCGAGCACCGCATGATGGCGCGGCTGATGGCCGATTCGGTGCTGACCTGGGCCCGCGACCACCGCATCGACGGCTTCCGCTTCGACCTGATGGGCCACCAGCCGCGCGACGCGATGCTGGCGATCCAGCAGCGGCTGCGGCGCGAGACCGGCCGCGCCGTGCCGCTGATCGGCGAAGGCTGGAACTTCGGCGAAGTGGCCGATGGTGCGCGCTTCGTGCAGGCCTCGCAGCTGGAACTCAACGGCAGTGGCATTGGCACCTTCAGCGACCGGGCGCGGGATGCCGTGCGCGGCGGCAGCGCGGGCGACAGCGGCGAGGCCCAGGTCACGCGCAAGGGCTACGTGAACGGCGGGGCCGATGCCACCACCGCAGATTTGGTGCGGGTCGGTCTGGCCGGCAGCCTGCGCGGCTTCCGCATGCGCACGGCCACGGGCGAAGAGAAGGCGCTGCAGGACATGCGTTATGGCGGCCAGCAGCCCGCGGGTTATGTGCGCGAGCCCTCGGAGGTGGTGAACTACGTCGAGAACCACGACAACCAGACGCTGTTCGACGTCAACGTCTTCAAGCTGCCGCGCGACGCGAGCACCGAAGACCGCGCGCGCGTGCAGATGCTGGCCGTGGCCGTCAACATGTTCAGCCAGGGCGTGGCCTACTTCCACGCCGGTGTCGAACTGCTGCGCAGCAAGTCCATGGACCGCAACAGCTACGACAGCGGCGACTGGTTCAACCGCATCGACTGGACCGGCCAGGACAACTTCTTCGGCACCGGCCTGCCGCCCGCCTGGGACAACCGCGAGAGCTGGCCGCTGATGGCGCCGCTGCTGGCCGACCCGGCGATCAAGCCCCGCCCGGCGGACATCGCCTGGGCCCGCGGGCAGTTCGAAGATTTGCTGAAGATCCGCGCCAGCACCCCGCTGCTGCGCCTGCCCACGGCCGCGTTGATCCAGCAACGGCTGCAGTTCCCCAACACCGGCCCGGCGCAGGTGCCACAGGTGCTGGTGGGCCAGTTGAACGGCGAAGGCCTGCCGGGCGCGGCCTTCCGCGATCTGGTCTACCTGGTCAACGTGGACACGGTGGTGCAGCGCATCGAGGTGCCGGCGCTGCGTGGCCGGCCGCTGGTCTTGCACCCGGTGCATCGCGCCGCCGCCACGGCGACCGATGCACGGGCACGCGAAGCCCGCTTCGACGCCGCCGCGGGTCTCTTCAGCGTGCCACCACGCACGGCCGTGGTCTTCGTGCGCGAGTGATCAGGCCCGCGGCGGGCGCTGCGCGTTCTTGGGCCGCCACGCGGTGCAGAACGTGTCGTTCGTCTCGAGGTAAGGCCCGCCGATGAGGTCGATGCAATAAGGCACCGCGGCGAAGATCCCAGGCACCGGCGGTGTGCCCTGAGGCAGGCCCTGCAGCGTCTCGGCGATGGACTTGGGCTGGCCCGGCAGGTTGATGACCAGCGTGCGGCCGCGGATCACGGCCACCTGGCGCGACAGGATGGCCGTCGGCACGAAGGCCAGGCTGATCTGCCGCATCTGCTCGCCAAATCCCGGCATCACCTTGTGCGCCACGGCCAGCGTGGCTTCGGGCGTCACGTCGCGCGGGGCCGGGCCGGTGCCGCCGGTGGTCAGCACCAGGTCGCAGCCGGCCACGTCCACCAACTCGCACAGCGTGGCGCTGATGCCGGCCTGCTCGTCGGGGATCAGCCGGGTCTGCCAATCGATGGGGTTCTTCAGCGCCTGGCCCAGCCAGGCCTGCAGTGCCGGGATGCCCTTGTCCTCGTAGACGCCGCTGGAGGCGCGGTCGCTGATGGACACCACGCCGATGCGCACAGGGTCGAAGTCACTCATGGTCAGGGGGCGGGCGGGGGGTTGATCAGCGGCCGCAGGAACTGGAACAGCTCGCGGTAACTCTTGGGCTGGCGCATCTCGGGCGTCAGCGCGGTGCTGTCGCGGCGCGCGGCGCGCACCAGGCTGCGCAGGTGTTGTGTGTCGGTGTCGGGGTGTTCGGCCAGCCAGCGGGTGAGCGCTTCGTCGTCGGTGATCAGCGCCTCGCGCCAGCGTTCGGCTTCGTGCAGGCGCCAGGTGTCGTGTGCCGAGCCCAGCTTGGCGGCTGCCACGGCCTCGCGCAGCGGGCCTTCGTCGACATTGCGCATCAGCTTGCCGATGTACTGCAACTGCCGGCGTTTGCCTTCGTGGGCCGTGGTGCGGCGCCACAGCGCGATGGCGTCGCGCAGGATCTCGGGCATCTCGGTGGCCGCCAGGCGGGCGGCCGAGAGTTCACCGAGGTCGCGGCCCAGGTCCTGCAGCGCCTGTGATTCGGCCTTGAGCTTGGTCTTGCTGGGGCCTTCGGGGTCGGCCTGCGGCGTGTCGATGCCGCGGTGGGGTGCTGCGCGTTTGGCCATGGGTTCTCAAGCGAATGTGGCTTTGCCACTTTGTTTGAGCCCCCTCGGGGGGCCGGACGCAGCGCAGCTGCGGCCCTGGGGGCTCAAGGACGTGGGGCCGATATCATAGGTGGCTGTGCTTCCGACCGGATTACCGATGCCCGCTGACCGCCCCGACCATGGTTTTGCGTACCCGCGCGAACAGTTCCAGCAGATGGTCGATGACGTGCTCAAACGCGCCAAGGCACTGGGCGCCACCGACGCCGGTGCCGAGGTCTCCGAAGGTGTGGGCCTGTCGGTGTCTGTGCGGCTGGGTGAGCTGGAAAACGTCGAGCGCAACCGCGACAAGTCGCTCGGGGTCAGCGTCTACCTGGGCCAGCGCCGCGGCAACGCCAGCACCTCTGATTTTTCGTCGGCGGCCATCGCGCAGACCGTGCAGGCGGCCTACGACATCGCCCGTTTCACCGCCGAAGACCCGGCCGCCGGCCTGCCTGAGCCTGACGATCTGGCCAGCGCTGCCGAGGTGGCGCGCGACCTGGACCTGTTCCACCCCTGGGACCTGACGGCCGAGCAGGCCGCGGCGCTGGCGATGCGCTGCGAAGACGCGGCCATGGGCGTCAGCAAGAAGATCAGCAACTCCGAAGGCGCCGGTGTCTCGGCCCAGCAGTCGCACTTCTGGGCCGGCAACAGCCGGGGTTTCCGCGGCGGCTACGCCAGCTCGCGCCACTATCTGTCCGTCTCGCCCATCGCCGGCAAGGGCGCCGGCATGCAGCGCGATGCCTGGTACACGTCCATGCGTGATGCCACCGAGCTGGCCGCGCCCGAGGCCGTGGGCCGCTACGCCGCGCAGCGCGCATTGGCCCGGCTGAAATCACGCCGCGTGCCGACCTGCGAAGTGCCGGTGCTGTACGAGTGCACGCTGGCCGCCGGCCTGCTGGGGGCCTATGTGCAGGCCACGTCGGGTGGCGCACTGTACCGAAAGGCCACCTTCCTGCACAACAGCCTGGGCCAGGCCGTGCTGGCGCCGCACCTGGACATCAGCGAAGACCCGTTCGAGGCCAAGGGCAAGGCCAGCGCGCCCTTCGACGACGAAGGCGTGCGCACACGCGCGCGCCGCGTGCTGGACGCCGGTGTGGTGCAGAGCTACTTTCTGTCCAGCTACTCGGCGCGCAAGCTGGGCCTGCGCACCACGGGCCACGCCGGTGGTGCGCAGAACCTGCGCCTGACGAGCCGGCTCACGCAGCCGGGTGACGACCTGGACGCCATGCTGCGCAAGCTGGGCCGTGGCCTGTTTGTCACCGAGCTGATGGGCCAGGGTGTCAACTACGTCACCGGCGACTATTCGCGCGGTGCCGCGGGCTTCTGGGTCGAGGATGGTCGCATCGCTTTCCCGGTCGAAGAGCTCACCATCGCCGGCCACATGGGCACGATGTTCAAGGGCATCGTGGCGGTGGGCGCCGATGCCTACACCCAAGGGGGCAAGACCGTGGGCTCGGTGCTGGTGGACCGCATGAAGGTGGCTGGCAGCTGAGCCTGTGCAGGTGCCGCTGCCAGGGCGGCTTACGTGGTTTTGCGAAGGGGTAAACCCCGCCGCGTTGCCCGGGGCCCGTTCCTAGAATTTGCCGTCCGACACTCATCACCCATCGCAGGAGTTCGTCCATGGAACGTCGCAAATTCATCCACGGTGCCGGCATTGCCGGTGTGCTCGCCGCGGGCGCAGCACCGGCTGTGCACGCACAGGCCAACATCCGCTGGCGCCTCACCTCCGCCTTCCCGAAAGCCCTGGACACCATCTACGGTGCTGCCGAGGTGTTTTCCAAGTCCATCGCCGCGATGAGCGGCGGCAAATTCCAGATCTCGGTGCATCCTTCCGGTGAACTGGTCGGTGGTTTCGGCCAGGTGGATGCGGTGCAGGCCGGTACGGTGGAGATGGCACACACCGCACCGTATTACTACTTCGGCAAGGACCCCACGTTTGCGCTGGGCTGCGCCATCCCCTTCGGCCTGAACAGCCGCCAGATGACGGCCTGGATGGTGGAGGGCAACGGCCTGAAGCTGATGCGCGAGTTCTACGCCAACTACAACATCATCAACTTTGTCGGCGGCAACACCGGGGCGCAGATGGGCGGCTGGTGGCGCAAGGAGATCAAGTCCCTGGCCGACCTGAAGGGCCAGAAGTTCCGCACCGGTGGTTTCAGCGGTCGGGTGTTTGAACGCCTGGGTGGTGTGCCGCAGAACATCCCCGGTGGCGAGATCTACCAGGCGCTGGAAAAGGGCACGATCGACGCCGCCGAATGGGTGGGCCCGTACGACGACGAGAAGCTGGGCTTCAACAAGGTGGCGCCTTTCTACGGCTACCCCGGTTACTGGGAAGGTGGCCCCCAGTTGGACTTTTACGCCAACACCAAGGCCTTTGCTGCGCTGCCGGCCGAATACAAGGCCATGATCGAGGCCGCGTCTCTGGAAGCCGCCACGGTGATGCAGGCGCGTTACGACGCGCGTAACCCGGCGGCCCTGAAACGCCTGGTGGCTGGTGGCACCAAGCTGTTCCGCTTCCCGAAGGACGTGATGGACACGGCCTTCAAGGAGTCGATGGCGCTGTACGCCGACCTGAGCAACACCAACCCGGCCTGGAAGAAGATCTACGGCGATTTCAGCGATTTCCGCCGCGACCAGAACCTGTGGTTCCGCTTCACCGAAGCCGGCTTCGACGACTTCATGCAGACGCAGCGCCTGTAATCCAGCGCTGCTCAGCAACAAAAAGGCCCCGCACTGCGGGGCCTTTTTTTGTGCGCTGTGGCAGGCCCCGTGCGGGGGCCTGCGGGCAGCTTACTTCTTGGGCTGGTCGAAGCCCCGCATCGGGTCGTCTTCGCTGGCGGCCGGCGCGGGCGCGGGTGCGACGTCGCCCAAGGTCGGTGCCGGGGCTTCGTTGCCGGCGCCCATGTTCTGCAATTGCTCCATCACCGCCGCGTCGTCGATCTTGACGGTCTTGGCGATGTTGCCAATCACCAGTTCGGGTTTGGCGATGACCACCGCCACCATGATGAGCTGCAGCACGATGAAGGCGATCGAGCCCTTGTAGATCTGTGCCGTGGTGACGGCCGGGATGGTCTCGCCGGTGATGCGGTCCTTGTAGTCGCTCTTCGCAGCCACGCTGCGCAGGTAGAACAGCGCAAAACCAAAGGGCGGGGTCAGGAACGAGGTCTGCAGGTTCATCGCGATGATCACACCGAACCAGATCATCACCGCATCCGGCGGCGCGCCAGGGATCAGCTCGGGCAGGATCTTCTCGGCCACCGGCGCCAGCATCGGGATCACGATGAAGGCGATCTCGAAGAAGTCGATGAACATGCCCAGGATGAACACCAGGATGTTCACGATGATCAGGAAACCCATCGCGCCGCCGGGCAGGCTGTCGAACAGGTGCTCGACCCAGATGTGGCCGTCGGCGGCGTTGAAGGTGAAGCTGAAGACCGTCGAGCCGATCAGGATGAACAGCACAAAACACGACAGCCGGGCCGTGCTGTCCAGCGCCTGCTGCATGGTCTTGAGCACCAGGCGGCGGCGCGCAAACGCCATCACCAGGGCACCGAGCGCGCCCAGCGCACCGCCTTCGGTGGGTGTGGCCACGCCCAGGAAGATGGTCCCCAGCACCAGGAAGATCAGCACCAGCGGCGGGATCAGCACGAAGGTGACCCGCTCGGCCAGCTTGGACAGCAAGCCGAAGCGCAGCAGCTTGTTCAGCAGCGCCAGGCCCAGGGCCAGGAACGAAGCGACCGTCATCGACAGGATCAGGATCTCGTCGTTGGGCGCGGCGTTCGGGCGCTCGACGATCTGCTTGAGCATGCTGTCGTGCACCTGCGACCAAGCGTAGCCGGCCACCGCGCAGATCGTCAGCAGCACCAGCAGCGAGACATGGCCGCTGGCGCCATTGCTCTCGCGGTAGATGCGCGCCTCCGGCGGCAGCGCCGGCACCCACTTGGGCTTGACGATGGCCACCGCGGCCACAAACAGCAGGTACAGGCCCACCAGCAGCAGGCCGGGGATCAGTGCTCCGGCGTACATGTCGCCCACCGAGCGGCCGAGCTGGTCGGCCAGCACGATCAACACCAGCGACGGCGGGATCGCCTGCGCCAGCGTGCCGCTGGCGGTGATGGTGCCGGTGGCGATGGTGCGGTTGTAGCCGTAGCGCAGCATGATGGGCAGCGAGATCAGGCCCATCGATATCACGGCCGCTGCCACCACGCCGGTGGTGGCCGCCAGCAGCGCACCGACCAGGATCACCGCGATGGCCAGGCCACCACGCAGCGGGCCGAAGACCTGGCCCACGGTTTCGAGCAGGTCTTCCGCCATGCCCGACCGCTCCAGGATGATCCCCATGAAGGTGAAAAACGGGATCGCCAGCAACGTGTCGTTCGACATGATGTTGAACACACGCAGCGGCAGCGCGCCGAACATGTTGGACGGGAACAGGCCCGCCTCGATGCCGATGAAACCGAACAGCAGGCCGGTGGCCGCCAGGCCAAAGGCCACCGGGATGCCGGTCAGCAAAAACACCAGCAGGCCCGCAAACAGCAGGGGCACGAAGTACTGGGCGATGAAGGCGCTCATGAACGGATTCCTGCAGCGCGCTCGCGCTCGATCTGGGCCGCCAGCTCTTCGACGAACATCACGTCGTCGCTCTTGGCTTCGGGGTCGACGCTGAACGGCTCGGCGCGCAGGCCCATCAGAAAGGCGATGCGCTTGATCAGCTCCGACACGCTCTGCAGCAGCAGCAGGCCAAAGCCGGCCGGGATCAGCAGCATCACCGGCCAGCGGATCAGGCCGCCGGCGTTGGAGCTGACCTCACCGGAGACGTAGGCGTTCATGAACAGCGGCCACGACAGCGCGATCAGGATCACGCAGAGCGGGATCACGAAGACCACGATGCCCAGCGAATCGATGATGGCGTTGGTGCGTTTGCTCAGGCGCGAGGAGATGAAGTCGATGCGCACGTGGGCGTTGCGCAGGAACACATAACCGACGCCCAGCATGAAGACCGCGGCGAACAGGTACCACTGGATCTCGAGGTAGGCGTTCGAGCCGATGTCGAAGGCCTTGCGCATGATGGCGTTGCCGGAGCTGATCAGCACGGCGGCCAGCACCAGCCAGATCACGAGCTTGCCGATCCACTCGTTGAGTGTGTCGATCAGGCCGGAGAGTTTGAGGAGGGGGAACACGGGGGACGGTCTCCGGAAACAGGGACCGTGAATTCTAGGCAGTGGCGCGGGCCCGTCCCGAAGTTCTTACCCGCATGGATGCGGGTCAATCGGCCCTCGCAGGTGCTCAGCTGCCGGTGGCGGCCAGGTACAGCCGCGTGCTGCGCGCGCCCGAGCGGCAAAACGCCAGCACCGGCGGGGGCAGTTCGTCCAGCAAGGCAGCAAAGGCCGCGATTTCCTGCGGCGACTGGTAACCCCCGGCCACCGGCAGGAACCGGTATTGCAGGCCGGCAGCCGCGGCAGCGGCGGCCATCGCAGCATCGGTCGGCTGGTCGGGCCCGCCCTCGAAGTCGGGCCGGTTGTTGATGACGCTGCGAAAGCCCGCGCGCGCCGCCTCGACCATGTCGGCCGGTGCCAGCTGGGGGGCCACGAAGACGGTCTCGGCGACCGGCCGGATCGGCAGGGCAGTGGGCTCAAGCATGCGCAGATCCTACTTCGAGAGCGCCTGTTTCACCGCCGCCGACACCAGCGCCATCTCCGCCTGGCCACCCAGGCGGGCCTTGGCGGCGGCCATCACACGGCCCATGTCGCCGGGGCCTGCCGCACCGAGCTCGGTGACGAGCGTGGCGACCTGCGCTGCGATCTGCTCGGCCGTCAGGCGCTGCGGCAGGTAGGCCTCGAGCACCACGATCTCGGCTTCTTCCTTGACGGCGAGGTCTTCACGTGCGCCTTGGCGGAAGGCGGTGACGGAGTCCTTGCGCTGCTTGACCAGCTTGTCGACGATGGCGACCACAGCGGCGTCGTCGAGCACGATGCGCTCGTCCACCTCACGTTGTTTCATCGCGGCCAACAGCATGCGGATCGTGCCCAGGCGCTCGCTCTCGCGGGCGCGCATGGCGGCCTTCATGTCGTCGGTGATGCGGTCTTTCAGGCTCATGGCCGTTCTCCTTCCGGGGATGCTGGGGTCGGGATACTGGGGTCGATGAAAGACAAAAAGCCCGCCACGGCAGACCGTGCGGGCTTCAAGCTCCGCGGCAGACCTGCTGCCGCGAAAAGATCAGTACATCTTCTTGGGCAGCTGCATGCTGCGCACACGCTTGAAGTGGCGCTTCACGGCAGCCGCCTTCTTGCGCTTGCGCTCGGCGGTGGGCTTCTCGTAGAACTCGCGCGCACGCAGCTCGGTGAGCAGACCCATTTTTTCGATGGTGCGCTTGAAGCGCCGCAGGGCAACGTCGAACGGCTCGTTCTCTTTGACGCGAATGGTGGTCATGAAAAGCTTGGACTCTTAAAGGCGCAGGAAAGACAATGATTCTAGCCCGGATTCCGCAAGCTTGGCAACTGCTGCTTCAACGGGCCCGCAAGGCGGGGATAAGTCACTGTGGCTGGGGGGCGGGCCACACACACCGGCAACACGGGCCCGGTAACATCCGGGCGCTCACCCAGAATTCAACAAACTAGGGGGAATTCGGAGCGACGATCCACAGGTGCTTGATCTGGCCCCCATCGCAGAACAAGATGGGGTCAGGCCCGTCTGTCGGGTCGCCACGGCCGAGTTCCCGTTGTGCTGATGTCGACTGACTCCATCACCGAATTGCCAACGGCCGGACCCGACCGCCACGCGCCCCTGTTCGCGCAACTGTTGCACCAGGCGGGTGCGGCGCTGGGCGCCATGGCCGCCGTCAAGGACGCGGCCTCCGGCCGCTACGAATGGGTTGCGCCGACCTGGGCCCACTGGCTGGGCCGCGATGTGGCCGAGCTCGTGGGCCACACCGACGCCGATTGGTCCGACCCCGCCACGTCCACCGCCTTGCGCGCCGCCGACCAGGCTGCCATGGCCCGTGGGGGCGTGTTGACCAGCGAACACCGTGTCGAGGCCCAGGGCCAGCGCCACGACGTGTTGGTGCTGCGGCTGCTGGGCCCGGCCGATGCCGAAGGCCGGCAGGCCATCGCCAGCCTCTGGCTGGACCAGCAACCCGCGCGCCAGAAGGCTGCGCAGCTGCGCCAGGCGCTGGAGCAGATCGAACAGCTGCAGCGGGCCAACGAAACCCTGCGCCGCGAACTGAAGGACCAGGGCCTGCGCGACCACGACTCCGGCCTCTACACGCGCGGCCACTTTGAAGAACAGTTGCGGCGCGAGGTGGACCTGTCCACACGCGAGCACCGCGAGTTTGCGCTGGTGTTCATCGCCGTGGATCCATCGGTGGGCAAGGCGGCCGCGCTGGGTGACGCCGCGCAGGTGCACATCCTCGAAGCCATGGGCCGGTTGCTGCGCGGCAACACGCGGGCGATGGACGCCTCCTGCCGCTTTGACGAGCGGCGTTTTGCCGTGCTGCTGTCGGGCGTGGGCCTGGCCACGGCACATTCGCGCATGGAGGGCCTGCGCCGCCAATGCGCCACGCAGGTGGTGGTGCACGAGGGCCAGGAGCTGGGTTTCAGCACATCGATGGGCGTGGCCAGCTTCCCGCACACCGCGCACAACCAGGACGAGTTGATGGCTGCCAGCGAAGCCGCCTTGGCCGAGGCCCAGCGGCGCGGTGGCAACCACGTCACGCTGGCCGCGATCCGCTTCGACCTCAGCTGAAGACGCGGTAGAGCATGGTGGCCGCCAGGGCCATCAACATCAGCGCAAACACACGGCGCAGTGATGTCACGTCGATGCGGTGCGCCGTGCGCGCGCCCAGCGGCGCCAGCAGCACGCTGGCCGCCGAGATGATCACCAGCGCCGGCAGGTACAGGTAACCGACCGCACCCGGCACCGAGCCCGGCAGCTGCCAGCCGGCGATCACATAACCGGCCGTGGCCGCCAGCGCGATCGGGAAGCCCAGCGCGGCGCTGGTGCCCACGGCGTTGCGCATCGGCACGTTGCACCAGACCATGAAGGGCACCGAGACAAAGGCACCGCCGGCGCCGACCAGGCCGGACATCAGCCCGATCAGGCCGCCCGCGCCCACCTGGCCCCAGCGGCCGGGCATCTGGCGCTGTGGCGCGGGCTTGCGGTTGCGAAACATCTGCACGGCCGAGAAGCCGACAAAGCCTGCAAACAGCAGCGCCAGGCCCTGGCCCTTGATGAGCGCAAAGATGCCGCCGCCGGCCAGCAGGCCGCCGGCCACGATGCCGGGCGCCAGACCGCGCACCAGCGGCCAGCGCACCGCGCCCAGGCGGTGGTGCGCGCGCAGGCTGGACAAGGAGGTGAACATGATCGTGGCCATCGAGGTGGCCACCGCCATCTTCACGGCCAGCGCCGGCTCCACGCCGCGGGCGGAGACGATCAGCGTCAGAAAGGGCACCATCAACATGCCCCCGCCAATGCCCAGCAGACCGGCCAGGAAACCGGCGCCGATGCCCAGCGCCAGCAGTTCGGCGATGAGCGACCAAGGCAGCGCCGTCATGCGGCCGGTGCCGCGGGCGGGTGGGCCAGCCGGGCCAGCACCGCCTGCCACTCCGCCGGCGTCACGGGCGTGATGGACAACCGGTTGCCGCGTTGCAGCACCTGCATCGTCGCCAACTCGGGTGCTTGGCGCATCTCGGCCAGCGGCAGCAGACGGGTCTGGCGCAGCAGCTTCACATCGCGCAGCAGCCAGCGCGGGGACTCGGGCGACGACTTGGGATCGGAGTAGGGGCTGCGGGGGTCGAACTGCGTCGGGTCGGGCATGGGATCGGAGGCGATGGTGGCCAGGCCGGCAACGCCGGGCTGCGGGCAGGACGAGTGGTAGAACAACACGCCGTCGCCGAGGGCCATGGCGTCGCGCATGAAGTTGCGCGCCTGGTAGTTGCGCACGCCGGTCCAGGGCAGGGTCTGGCCGGGTGCGCGGACGAGGTGCTCGATCGAGGCCTCGTCAGGCTCGCTTTTCATCAGCCAGAAATTCTGCATGGGGGGTGGGGTGTCCGCCGTGAACCGTGGGCCGCATTCCTGAACCCTCAGGGAAGTTCAGGTGGGCGAGGTCAGCGAGGCTTCGGGTTCATCTGACGCGAGACGATCACACCAGCTTCGCAATGTTCCAAGCCCTGGCTCAATGAGCATCGGTCCAAAGAAATATAGACCCACAGCACACAGCGGACGAAATCATTCTAGGCCAGCGCGGGCCGCTGTGCGCGTCGTCAGCGAACGGCCGCACGGTAGGCATGCCAGCTCGCGTGACCGATCACCGGCCCGGCGATCAGCAGCCCCGCAAACCACGGCAACATGGCCAGCACCACCAGCAGTGCGATCAGCGCGCCCCACCACATCATCACGCCGGTCTGCGTGAGCACCAGGCGCAGGCTGGTCAAGCCGGCGGTGATGGCGTCGGTCTGGCGGTGCAGGATCATCGGGATCGAGACCACGCTGATGCCGTAGATCAGCCCGGCGAACACCGCGCCCACCAGCACCCAGGCGGTGATGAAGCCCAGGTTCTCCGGGTCCAGCAGCGCCAGCAGCGAGCCCTTCAGGTCGGGCATGCCGTCGAAGCTGACGGCAAAGATCACCAGCGTCGCGCGGCCCCACAACATCTCCAGCACCAGCAGCACGAAGCCGAAGATCGCCAGCGTGCCGGTGCGGGTGTCCCAGGCCAGCAACGAATCGCCGAAATCGGGTTTTTCGCCAGCCTCCAGGCGCTGGCTGGCACGGTACAGGCCCAGGCACAAAAACGGGCCCATCAGCAGGAAGCCGGCCGACAAGGCCATCACGTAGGCCGGCGCCGCGGCGTACATCTTCAGCAAGGCCCAGCCCATCACCATGAAACAGCCGCCGTAGAACAGGCCGATGCCCGGGCAGCGGATGAAATCGCGCCAGCCGGCGGCCAGCCAGCGCAGCGGGTCCCGCCAGCCCAGCGGGTTCAGCGGGATCTCGAACGGGCTCGGTGCGGGCGCGCTCTGCTCACGGGGGGTGGCGTTCATCGGGGGTCAGCGGTCGCGGTCCTGTCGGATCGAGCGTATCAGCCACAAGGCCCCACCCACCGCCCCGACAAACCCGAGGAAGCCGAAGGCCGGCAGGCCGAACAGCGAGGGCCCACCGCCCACCGTCATCACGATGGACGAGCCGATGATCAAGGCCGCGGTCACGATGGCCAGTGCCAGCCGGCTGGCGGCGCGGTCGAGCTGGTCGCCGACATGTTGCAGGTGCGCCAGGTCCAGGCCGATGCGGAACTGCCCGTGGCGCGCCCGCCGCAGCAGGCGCGAGACATCGTGCGGCAGTTTTTCCGCTGTGCCCAGCAGGCGCTGCAGCGATTGCCAGCCACGGGCCACCAGCGCCTGCGGCCGGTAGCGTGCGCGCAGCGTGCGCCGCAGCAGCGGCAGCGCCTGCTGCGCCATGTGGAAGTCCGGGTCCAGGCCGCGGCCCATGCTCTCCAGCGACACGAAGGCCTTGATCAGCAGCGCCAGATCGGCCGGCAGCGCCAGACCATGTTCACGCAGCACGGCCGTCACCTCGGCCAGCATCTGGCCCAGGTTCAGCTGCGCCAGCGGCGTGCCGTGGTACTGGTCGACAAAGGCCTCGATCTCGGCCTCCAGCTGGGCCAGGTTGGCCTGCCCGGTGTCGCCGGCCCAGTCCAGCAGCACCTCGGCCACGGCCGCCGGGTCGCGCTGCACCAGGCCCAGCAGCAGCGCCAGCAGTTCTTCGCGCCGGCGCGGCGAGAGCCGCCCGACCATGCCGAAATCGATGAAGGCCAGCCGGTTGCCGGGCCGGTAGAAGACGTTGCCGGGGTGCGGATCGGCGTGGAAAAAACCGTCCTCGACGATCATCTTCAGCACCGCCTGCGCGCCCCGCTGCGCGAGCAGCCGGCGGTCCAGGCCGGCGGCGTCCACGGCCGCCAGGTCTTCGCCTGGCACGCCTTGCACGAAGTCCTGCACGTTCAGCCGCGGGCCGGTGTGGGCCCAGTGCACGGCCGGGATGTCGACAAAACCCAGCGGCGCCAGGTTCTGCGCCACACGCTCGGCGTTGTGGCATTCGGCGGCCAGGTCCAGTTCGCGCCGCAGCGAGCGGCCGAACTCGCGCACCAGGGCCTCGGGCCGGTAGGGCGCGAGCGCCGGCCATTGGCGGGCGGCCAGAGGCGCCAGCCGGGCCAGCAGCCGCAGGTCGGCGGCTATGACGGTGTCGATGCCGGGCCGGCGCAGCTTGACCACCACCTCGGTGCCGTCGTGCAGCCGTGCGCGATGCACTTGCGCGATGGACGCTGCAGCCAGCGGCTCGGGCTCGAAGTGCGCAAAGACCACGTCGGGCTCGCCGCCCAGGTCTTCGCGCAGCTGCGGCAGCACGGCGGCCCACGGCAATGCCGGCACCTGGCTGTGCAACCGGCTCAGCTCGGCGATCCAGTCCGGGCCCAGCAGGTCGGCGCGGCCGGCCAGCAGCTGGCCGAGCTTGACGAAGGTGGGGCCGAGTTCTTCCAGCGCACGGCGCAGCTGCTCGGGTGGTGCCAGCCGGGCCAGGTCGGCCACATGGTCGTGGTGCAGCCGGTGGCCGGCCTGGGCCAGCAGGTCGGCCAGGCCAAGCCGGCGCACCAGCTCGCCCAGGCCGTGGCGCATCAGCACTGCGGCAATCTCCTGCAGCCGGGCCAGGTCCATCAATGCGTGGGGGCCGTCCACCGTCATGGGCCCCAGTATCCGATGTTCGGATCGGCTCAGCCCTTGCTGCGCTTGACGCGGATCAACTCGTCCAGGATCAGGCAGATGGCGCCCAGCGTGATCGCCGCATCGGCGACGTTGAAGCTGGGAAAGTAGCCGCCCGGGAACACCGGCTCCAGCAGCGCGAAGCGGAACTGCAGGAAATCGACCACGTAGCCATGCAGCAGCCGGTCCACCACGTTGCCCACCGCACCGCCCAGGATCATGCTGAGTGCAAAGCAGAACAGCCGCTGGCCCGCGTGGCTGCGCAGCATCCAGACGATGAAGACCGAGGCCAGCGCGCCGATGCCGACAAAAAACCAACGCTGCCAGCCGCCGGCCCCGGCCAGGAAGCTGAAGGCCGCGCCGGTGTTGTGCACGCGCACGAGGTTGAAGAAGTCGGTCACCGGCCGGCTGTCGCCAAGCTGGAACCAGCCCAGCACCAGCGTCTTCGTGAACTGGTCGGCCACGATCACCAGCAGCGCCAGGCCCAGCCACAACACCAGGCCGGGGCCGGTGCTTCTGCCAAAGCTGCCCTTGGCCATCAGGCCACCGTGCGGGTTTCGCCCGCGCCGTAGAGGTTGCTGGCGCAGCGGCCGCACAGCGTGGGGTGGGCCGCGTCAATGCCGACATCGTCGCGCCAGTGCCAGCAGCGCTCGCACTTGGTGGCGGTGGACGGGCTGACCGTGACCTTCAGTTCATCGCCGGCCGCCAGCTGCGCGGCCGAGGTGATGAAGACGAACTTCAGGTCTTCGCCCAGGCTCGCCAGCAGTGCATGTTCAGCCGCCGGGGCCGTGACCAGCAGGTTGGCCTGCAGCGACGAGCCCACCGTGCCGGTGCCACGCACGGCCTCGATCTCCTTGTTGGCCAGGTCGCGCACCGCACGGACGCGGGCCCACTTGTCCAGCAGCGCCGTGTCCGGCGCGTCGAAGGCCAGGTAGGTCTCGGTGAAGATCGACGGACTGGTCCCGATCAGCGCCCAGGCCTCTTCGGCCGTGAAGCTGAGGAACGGCGCCATCCAGCGCAGCATCGCCTGCGTGATCTGGTGCAGCGCGGTCTGCGCGCTGCGCCGCGCCAGGCTCTTGGGCGCGGTGGTGTAGAGCCGGTCCTTCAGCACGTCCAGGTAGAAGGCACCCAGGTCTTCGCTGCAGAACACCTGCAGCTTGGCCACCACGGGGTGGAACTCGTACACCTCGTAGTGCGCCAGCACCTCGGCCTGGAACTGCGCGGTGCGGGCGATGGCCCAGCGGTCCACCTCCAGCAGCTGGTCGGCCGGCACGGTGTCCACCGCGGCATCGAAGTCGCTGGTGTTGGCGAGCAGGAAGCGCAGCGTGTTGCGGATGCGTCGGTAACCGTCCACCACACGCGCCAGGATCTTGTCGTCACCGGCGATGTCGCCCGAATAATCGCTGGCCGCCACCCACAGGCGAATGATCTCGGCGCCCATGCTGGAGCTGACCTTTTGCGGCTCGATGCCATTGCCGAGCGACTTGCTCATCTTGCGGCCCTGGCTGTCCACCGTGAAGCCGTGTGTGAGCAGACCACGGTAGGGCGCGCGGTCGAACAAGGCACAGGCCAGCAGCAGCGAGCTGTGGAACCAGCCGCGGTGCTGGTCGTGGCCCTCCAGGTAGAGGTCGGCCTCGGGGCCGGTGGCGTGCCATCCGCCCGGGTGCTGGCCGCGCAGCACATGCCAGAAGGTGGTGCCGCTGTCGAACCAGACCTCCAGGATGTCGCTGCTCTTGCTGTAGTGCGGCGCGTCCTCGGGGCCGAGGATCTCTTCGGCCGTGGCGCGGCTCCAGGCCTCGATGCCACCGGCTTCGACGATGTCGGCGGCCTGGTCCAGGATGGCCATGGTGCGCGGGTGCAGATCACCCGTGTCCTTGTGCAGGAAAAACGGGATCGGCACGCCCCAGCTGCGCTGGCGGCTGATGCACCAGTCGGGGCGGTTGGCGATCATGTCGCGCAGTCGCGCGCGGCCGTTCTCCGGGTAGAAACCGGTGGCGTCGATGGCGTCCAGCGCCAGCTGGCGCAAGGTCTTGGGCGCCTTGTCTTTGGTGAAGACCCCCACGCCCTCGTCCATGCGCACGAACCACTGCGCTGCGGCGCGGTAGATCACCGGGCTCTTGTGGCGCCAGCAATGCGGGTAGCTGTGTGTGATGGTCTCGGTCGCCATCAGCCGGCCGGCGCTGCGCAGTGTCTCGATGATCACCGGCACAGCACCCCAGATGTTCTGGCCGCCGAACAGCGGGAAGTCAGTGGCATAACTGCCGTTGCCCTGCACCGGGTTCAGGATGTCGTCGAGCTTCAGGCCGTGGGCGACGCAGGAGTTGAAGTCGTCCAGGCCGTAGGCCGGTGAGCTGTGCACGATGCCGGTGCCGTCGTCGGCGGTGGCGTAGTCGGCCAGGTAGACCGGGCTCAGGCGGTCGTAGCCTTTGTCCACGGCGCTCAGCGGATGGTGGAAGTTCAGGCCGCCGAGCTTCTCGCCCAGCGTGGTGGCCAGCACGGTGCCGGCGATGCCGTAACGCGCCAGGCACTTCTCCACCAGCGACGCCGCCAGCAGCAGCAGGCCACGGTCGGTGTCGACCAGCGCGTATTCCAGCGCCGGGTTCAGGTTCAGCGCCTGGTTGGCCGGGATCGTCCACGCGGTGGTGGTCCAGATCACGACAAACGCGTCCTTCTGCAGCGCGGCCAGGCCAAACGCTGCGGCCAGCTTGGCGGGTTCGGCGCACAGGAAGGCCACGTCCAGCGTCTGGCTCTTCTTGTCGGCGTATTCGATCTCGAACTCGGCCAGCGAGCTGCCGCAGTCAAAACACCAGTACACGGGCTTCAGGCCGCGGTAGACAAAACCACGTTCGATCACGCGCTTGAAGGCGCGGATCTCGCCCGCCTCGTTGGCCGGGTCCATGGTTGCGTAGCGGTGTTCCCAGTCGCCCAGCACACCCAGGCGCTGGAAATCGACCCTCTGCTGCGCGATCTGCTCGGTGGCGTAGGCGCGGCTCTTGGCCTGCATCTCGTCTCGGCTCAGGCTGCGGCCGAACTTCTTTTCGATCGCGTTTTCGATCGGCAGGCCGTGGCAATCCCAGCCCGGAATGTACTGGGCGTCGAAGCCGGCCAGCTGCCGGGCCTTGACGATCATGTCCTTCAACACCTTGTTGACGGCGTGGCCCATGTGGATGGCGCCGTTGGCGTAGGGCGGGCCGTCGTGCAGCACAAACAGCGGCGCGCCGTGGCGGGCATCGCGCAGGCGTTTGTACAGGCCTTCGTCGTTCCAGGCCTTGATCCAGCCCGGCTCGCGCTTGGGCAGGTCGCCGCGCATCGGGAAGGGGGTGTCGGGCAGGTTCAGCGTCTGGCGGTAGTCGGGTGCGTTCATGGCGTGGTGGCCGCAGGGCTGCGGCGCATCGGGCAAGGGTGGGTCCGGCCAAAGCCGGTGGGGCGGGACGGAATTAAGGCGCGCTTCAGCAGCGCGTGCCGATAATTCGGTCGCGCGTCGTCTGGCGGCTGGTGGCCACGTGCCCACGAGCGGAGGAGGATGCGATCGACAACGACGCCATGCTTCGATTCTAGCGGCGCACCCATGGCACCGAACGCATGCACCCTTGGTCTCTTTCCCGGCTTGCCCTGCTGCTGCTGAGCGGTCTGGCGCCGCCCGCCTGGGCACAGAGCGCGCCAGCGCCGCGCTGGGAGGGCGCGATCGGCCTCGTCACCAGCTACGGCCCCAATTACGCGGGTGCCGAAGACAGCCGCGTGCGCTTCGGCCCGGCGGGTTTTTTGCGCTACGGCCGCTTCACGCTGTCGGGCTCCGGTGGCTTCACGACGCGGCGCGACGACGAGGTCGACCGCGGTGTGTCGGCCAGCCTGATCGACCGCGACAACCTGCGCCTGAGCCTGAGCGCCCGCTGGACCAACGGCCGGCGCGAATCCAACAGCACCCGCCTGGCCGGCATGGGCGACATCCAGGGCACGGTGCTGGCGCGGCTGCGTGCACAGTGGACACCCGAAGGCCCTTGGCACTACAGCGCGGGGGTCAGCACCGACCTGCTGGGCAACGGCAACGGCTGGATCGCCGATGTCGGTGTGGGCCGCGACTGGCCACTGGCACCCCAGACCAAGCTGAGCGTGGGCGTGTCGCTCAGCTTTGGGGGCGATACCTACATGCAGAGCTGGTATGGCGTGACCCCCGAACAAGCGGCCCGCACGGGGTATGCCGTCTACACCCCCGGCAATGGCCTGCGTGACCTGGGCCTGGGCCTCACGCTGCGGCACGAGTTCAGCCGCAGCTGGGGCGGCTTCGTCAGCGGTGGGCTGTCCACCCAGCTGGGTGCAGCGGCCAACAGCCCGCTGGTGCTGCAGCGCACCGGGTGGTCGGTGGGCTCGGGTCTGGCCTGGCGGTTCTGAGACCGCCCGGTCCCTGTGCAGGCGCTCAGCGTGCGGTGAACCAGCCGCGGGCGTCGGCCACGTCTTGCGCGATGCCCTCGCGCAGCGCCTCCAGCGACGGATAGGGCCGTTCGTCGTGCAGCTTGTGCAGCAACTCGACCGCGATGCAGCGGCCGTAACCGGCTTCCGTGGGCAGCGTGGCGGGCCAGTCCAGCACATGGGTTTCCAGCAGCACACGGCCAGCGTCTTCCACCGCGGGGCGCACGCCCAGGCTGGCCACGGCCGGCAGCGGCTGCGCGCCCAGGCCCAGCACCCGGGCGACGAAGATGCCCATGGCCGCGGGCCGCGGGTGCGGGAAACGCAGGTTCAAGGTGCGGAAGCCCAGCTCGCGCCCGAGCTTGCGGCCATGCGCCACCCGCCCGCTGAGCGTGTAGGGCCGGCCCAGCAGCTCGGCGGCATGCGGCATGTCGCCCGCGGCCAGCGCGTCGCGCACGGCGGAGCTGGAGACCCGGTGGCCATGCACCTCGTAACTCTGCATGCGCGCCACGTCGAAACCCTGCGCCGCACCTGCGGCGTCCAGCAGCGCGTAGTCGCCGGCGCGGCGCGCGCCGAAGCGGAAGTCGTCGCCGACCAGCACGTAACGCGCGTCCAGCGCCTCGCGCAGCACCTGCTGGATGAAGTCCTGTGGGCTCAGCGCGGCCAGGGCCTCATCGAAACGCAGCACAAAGGCCTTCTGGATGCCACAGCGCGCCAGCTCGGCGAGTTTGTCGCGCAGCAGGCCGATGCGCGCCGGCGCGTCCACCCCGCTGCGGCGGGCGGCGAAGAAGTCGCGCGGGTGCGGCTCGAAGGTGAGCACCGCGCTCGGCAGGCTGCGGTGCCGCGCTTCGTTGTTCAGCAGCGCCAGCATGGCCTGGTGGCCGCGGTGCACACCGTCGAAGCTGCCGATGGTCAGGGCACAAGGGCCGTCGGGGCGGCCCAGGCCGCGCAGGATCTTCATGCTCACAATTCTGAAGGGTCGAGCCAGCGCCAGTGGCCCGGCGCCAGATCGGCCGGCAGCTGCAATGAACCGAACGCGCTGCGGTGCAGGCCTTCGACCCGGTTGCTGGCCGCAGCCACCATGCGCTTGACCTGGTGGTACTTGCCTTCGGTCAGCACCAGGCGCAGCGTGTGCGTGCCGGTGATCTCCGCACCGGTGGCGCGCACGATCAGGGGTTCGTCGTCCAGCATCACACCGGCCAGCAGCCGGTCCACCAGGGTCTGCTCGACCGGGTGTTTGGTGGTGACCTCGTAGACCTTGGGCACATGGTGCTTGGGGCTGGTGAGCCGGTGGATCAGCGCGCCGTCGTCGGTCAGCAGCAGCAGGCCGGTGGTGTCGGCGTCCAGCCTGCCCACGGGCTGCACACCGCGGCGCCGCAGCGGCGCCGGCAGCAGGGCCAGCACACCGGCATGGTGCTTGGGTGAGCGAGAGCACTCCACGCCCGCCGGTTTGTTCAGCAGCACCAGCGCGTGTTCGCGGAAGGGCCAGTCCATGCCGTTGACGCGGAACACCAGGCCGGCCGGGTCCACCTCTTCAAACGGGTTGTCCACCACCTGGCCGGCGATGGAGACCGCGCCGCTGGCGCACAGGCCTTCACATTCGCGGCGGGCACCAAAACCTTGGGAGAACAGCAGGCGGGCGAGTTGCATGCCCGCAAGCATAGGGCCAGCCGTGGCTCAGTCCGGCGTGCCTTCGGCCTGCAGGCTGGCCAGGCGGCGGTACAGCAGCCCCCGCGACACGCCCAGCGCCCGCGCGGCGCGCGAGACGTTGCCGCCGCAGCGGGCCAGCGTGTCCAGCACATGCTGGCGGTCGTGGTCGGCCAGCGTGCAAGCACTCGGCGGCACCGGCGCTGGGGGCTCGGCCGGTGTGGCGCTGTGCAAGGTGTCGGCCAGCGCACCGGCGCCGCCCTGCAGCTGCGCCTGCAGCCACACGCTCAGGCCGCTGGCCAGGCGCTGCGGGCGGCGCGTCTGCACCGTGGCGCGTGTGTGTTCGAGCAACTGAGACAGGCTCAGGCCGAAGACCTCTTCCACCGGCCGCCCCAGCGGCATGTGGCTGCCCAGCAGGCGCTGCGCGACGCTGTTGACCCAGGCCACTTCGCCCTGCGTGTCGACGCCGGCCAGCGCCTCCATCGGCGTGCCCAGCAGGCTGGGGCTGGCCTGGAAACGCAGCAGCAGACAGTCCCCACTGGGCAGGCGCAGCAGCTCGTTTTCGATGGCTGCGGCATACAGCCCCACCACAGCGGCGGCGTCGAACTCGAAGTCACGCGCTTCGGCCGTCAGGTCCAGCACACCGGCCAGCTGGCCGCGGCGGTCGCGGATGGGCGCGGCGGCGCAGCGCAGCAGCGCGCAGGCGTCGAAGAAGTGTTCGCCGCCGGTCACGGTGCAGGCCTGGCCGGTACGCACCACGATGCCGGGCGCGGTGGTGCCGACCACCGATTCCGACAGGTTCACGCCCACGCGGCCGGCGACGCCGAGCACGCGCTCCACGGCACCGTTGGCGGGGGTGCTGTGCACGATGACACCGTCACCATCCGTCAGGATGGCGCGGCAGCCACTGCCGCCCAGCGTGGCCTCGAGTTGCGCCAGCTGGGCATGTGCGGCGGCCAGCAGCGGCCGGCCGCGCTGCAGCGCGCTGTGCATGCGGTTGGGCGTGACGGCGTCGAAGCCGATGTGTTCGCGTGGGCTGCGCCGCGACGCCTGGCAACGCAGCCAGGACTGGATCACCGCATCGGGCACCAGGCCGCTGGGGCGCTGGCCATCTTCAAAAAACCGCTCGCGGGCCAGCGCGGCACGGTCTTGCGGTGAGCTGAAAAATGGCTGCTGGGGCAGCGCGGCGGCGACCGGTGCTTGGCGATGGGGGGGCATCCTGGCAGTCTGTCTTGAGATGGAACAAGTCTTCATCCGGGAAACCCCCTTGTTGGTGCGGCGCGGCGCGCGCAGGAAGCTCCACGGGTTCCCGAGAACAGGAGACAAACCATGAAAACCTCGACGCTGGGCGCGCTGCTGCTGGCGACTGCCACCCTGGCCCCCCTCGTGGCCCTGGCACAAACGCCTGCCAAGGGCTCGCCCGAACACATCCGTGCGGTCACCGGCCGCATCGACACGGCCGCCATCCGTGCCAACGCACGCACCACCGCCGACTGGCCCAGTTACGGCCTGGACCATGCGGAAACCCGTTTTTCGCGCCTCAAGCAGATCGACACCGCCAACGTTGGCCAGCTCGGCCTGGTGTGGTCCTACAACCTCGAATCCACGCGCGGCGTGGAGGCCACGCCGGTGGTGGTGGACGGCATCATGTACGTCACCGCGTCGTGGAGCATCGTGCACGCGGTCAACGTGCGCACCGGGCAGCGCCTGTGGACCTTTGACCCGCAGGTCAACCGCGAAGGTGGCTACAAGGGCTGCTGCGACGTGGTGAACCGCGGTGTCGCGGTCTACCAGGGCAAGGTGTTCGTGGCCGCCTACGACGGCCGGCTGATCGCGCTGGATGCGGCCACCGGGGCCAAGGTCTGGGAACAGGACACCATCACGGACCGCAAGTACTCGTACACCATCACCGGCGCACCGCGGGTCTACAAGGGCAAGGTCATCATCGGCAACGGTGGTGCCGAGTACGGCGTGCGCGGCTACATCACTGCCTACGACGCGAAGACCGGCAAACAGCAGTGGCGCTGGTTCACGGTGCCGGGCGACCCGTCCAAGCCTTTCGAGGACGAGTCCATGGCCAAGGCCGCCAAGACCTGGGACCCGGCGGGCAAGTACTGGGAGGCGGGTGGCGGCGGCACGGCCTGGGACACCATGGCCTTCGACCCCGAACTGAACCTGATGTACGTGGGCACCGGCAACGGCAGCCCCTGGGCGCGCAACAAACGCAGCCCGGCTGGTGGTGACAACCTGTACCTGGCCAGCCTGGTGGCGCTGAACCCCGACACCGGCAAGTACGTCTGGCACTACCAGGAGACCCCGGGCGACAACTGGGACTTCACGTCCACGCAGCCCATGATCCTGGCCGACCTGAAGATCGCCGGCAAAGACCGCAAGGTCATCCTGCACGCGCCCAAGAACGGCTTCTTTTTCGTGGTGGACCGCAAGAGCGGCGAGTTCATCTCGGCCAAGAACTTTGTCGACGTCAACTGGGCCAGTGGTTACGACGCCAAGGGCCGGCCCATCGAGACCGAGATTGCGCGGGTGGCCGACCGGCCGCGCGAGATCATCCCCAGCGCCTTCGGTGCCCGCAACTGGCACTCGATGAGCTTCAACCCGCAGACCGGGCTGGCCTACATGCCGGTGCAGAACGTGCCGGTCACGCTGTTGGACAACAAGGCCTGGAAGTTCAATGCCGCCAGCCCGCTGGAGCCGCACAGCAACCTGGGCTGGAACATGGGCATGTTCGCCAACGCCGAGCCGCCCAAGAGCGCGCCCTTCGGCCGCCTGGTGGCCTGGGACCCGGTGGCGCAGAAGGAGCGCTGGCGCGTCGAGAACATCTCGCCGTGGAACGGCGGCACGCTCACGACCGCCGGCAACCTGGTGTTCCAGGGCACGGCCGATGGGCGTTTCCTGGCCTACGACGCCCGCGACGGCAAGAAGCTGTGGGAAACGCCCACCGGCACCGGCGTCATCGCCGCGCCCAGCACCTACCTGGTGGACGGCAAGCAGTACGTCAGCATCGCGGTGGGCTGGGGCGGGGTCTACGGCCACACCAACCGCCACACCGACCGCCAGGGCCCGGGCACGGTCTACACCTTCGCCGTGGGCGGCACCGCCAAGGCACCGGACTTCGTGGCCTACCGGCTGGGTGAGCTGGTGCAGGGTGTGCCCTACAACAAGGACCACGTGGCCGAGGGCACGGCGCTGTACGTCAGCAACTGCGTGTTCTGCCACGGTGTGCCGGGCGTGGACCGCGGCGGCAACATGCCCAACCTGGGTTACTCCGCGGCGGGCACGATCGCCAACCTCGACAAGTTTGTCTTCAACAGCCCGCTGACCAAAAACGGCATGCCCGATTTCACCGGCAAGTTGAAGGCCGAGGACGTGGACAAACTCAAGGCCTTCATCCAGGGCACGGCCGACGCGATCCGGCCGAAGTGAGCGGCTGCGCTTAGCATGCCGGGGATGAGCTCACCGCGCATCCCCGGCCGCCGTTTCCTGCACTCCCCCGGCCCGACGCACCTGCCCGATGCGGTGCTGGCCGCCATGGCCCGCCAGCCCATGGACCTGGCCGACCCGCGGGTGGCCGCGACCATCGAGGCCTGTGATGCCGGCCTCAAGCGCTTGCTGCACACCACCGACGGCGAGGTGTTTTTCTACGCCGCCAACGGCCACGGCGCCTGGGAGGTGGTGATCCAGAACCTGCTGGCACCAGGCACCGTGGCGCTGGTGCCCGGCACCGGGCATTTCTCCGACGGCTGGGCGCAGCAGTGCGAGGCCCTGGGCCGCGCGGTGCAGCGCACAGCCTGGACCGAAGGTCGGTCCATCGACCCGGCATCGGTGGCCGCGGCCCTGCACGCCGACCGCGAGCGACGCATCGCCGCCGTCTTCCTGGTGCACACCGACACCGCCAGCGGCGTGACCAACGACGTGGCCGCCGTGCGCGCTGCGATGGACGCCAGCGGCCACCCGGCGCTGCTGGTGCTGGACGCGGTGGCCACGCTGGGCGCGGTGCCGATCGCGATGGACGCCGGGCGCATCGACGTGCTGGTGGGCGCCTCGCAGAAGGGCCTGATGCTGCCGCCCGGCGTGGGCTTCGTCGTCGTCAACGCGGCGGCGCAGGCGCTGGCGCAGGCCAACCCCACGCCGCGCTTCTACTGGGACTGGTCGCGCCGCAGCGGCAGCATGCCCTACCACCGCTTCTGCGGCACGCCGCCGCTGAACCTGATGGCCGGCATGGAGGCCGGGCTGCAGCTGCTGTTCGAGGAAGGCCCCGAGGCCGTCTTCGCGCGCCACCGCCGCCTGGCCGCGGTGGTGCATGCCGCGGTGGCCGCATGGTCGCGCGAAGGCGCGCTGGACTTCTTTTGCACCGAGCCCGCAGCGCGCTCGGTCTCGGTCACCGCGGTCCGCACCGCGCCGGGCGTGGACCCGGACGCGATCCGCCGCGTCGCACGCGAGTCCTTCGATGTCTCCATCGCAGGCGGCCTGGGCCCGCTGGCAGGCCGCGCCTTCCGCATCGGCCACCTGGGCGATGTCAACGCACCGATGCTGCTGGGTGCGCTGGCCGGCGTGGAAGCGGCGATGACGGTGCTGGGCGTGCCTTATGGGCGGGACGGCGTGGCGGCGGCGGTGGCTCAGCTGGCGCGGCCCAGCGCGTCGTAGAGAAAGGCGCGCGCCCGTTGCCAGTCGCGTTTGACGGTGGGTTCCGACACCCCCAGCGCCACCGCCACCTCGGGCACCTCCAGGCCCAGCACGGCGCGCATCTCGGCCACCTGCAGCAATCGGGGGTCGATGCGCCCGAGCTGCTCCAGGGCCTGGTTCAGCATCAGCACCTGATCGGGCGTGGCGCTGTCGTCCGCGACGTCCTGGCCCAGTGTGAGCGGCAGCAGGTCGGCGTCGCGCTTTTGCGCCAGCCGCTCGCGTGCCAGGTCGACCAGCAGGTGGCGCATGGCCTTGCCGGCGTAGGCCAGGAACTCGCCGCGGGAGCCGAAGCGCAGGTCGGTCCGGTGCTGCAGGCCCAGGTACAGCTCGTGCGCCAGCGTGCGGGTGGAGATCGGCGCCTGCTCCTGCCGCAGCCGGCTGCGTGCCAGGCGCAGCAACTCCGGGTAGGCGGCTTCGAAGGCGCGGGCGAGGTCGTCACTCACGCCGTTGAGCATAGGGCACACAGGCGCGGGTCCGGTCGATAACATCGCGCCAGCCGGGGGGCAGCACGATGGAGCAGGGCGGCCTGGGCACAGCCCAGTGGCGTGCGGCGTTCGATCGGTTCGAACAGTGGCAGGCGGCAGCGCCCGAAGCGCGCCCGGCCTGCCTGGCAGGGCTGTGCCAGCAGCACCCGCAACTGGCCGACAGCCTGCACGCATTGGTGCGCGCCGACGCCGCCGCCACGGGTGATGCCGGTGGCCTGAGCCTGGTGCTGCCGGACTCGGGCAGCGACCGCGCCGGCGCCGTGCTCGGCGCCTGGCGGCTGGAACGGCTGCTGGGCAGCGGGGGCATGGGCGAGGTCTGGCTGGCGTGCCGCCACGATGCGCTGCACCAGGGCCAGGCGGCGATCAAGCTGCTGCACGCACACCAGCGCAGCCCGGCGGCACAGGCACGCTTTGCCGCCGAGGCGCGCTTGTTGGCCAGGCTGACCCACCCGCACATCGCACGCCTGCTGGACGTCGGCATCGACGCCACCGGCCAGCGCCATCTGGTGCTCGAGTACATCGAAGGTGAGTCGATCGACCGCTGGTGCGCCGCCCACGACAGCCCGGTGGCACAGCGCCTGCACCTGTTCCTGCAGGTCTGCGACGCGGTGGCCCACGCCCACACCCACCTGGTGGTGCACCGCGACCTGAAACCCTCCAACATCCTGGTCGATGCCCGGGGCCATGCCAAGCTGCTGGACTTCGGTGTCGCCAAGCTGCTGGACGATGTCGAACAGGGACTCACGCGTACCGGCCTGGCGGCGCTGACGCCGGAGTACGCGGCGCCCGAGCAACTGACCGGCGAGCCGATCACGGTGGCGACCGATGTCTACGCGCTCGGCGTGCTGCTGTTCGAACTGCTCAGCGGCGAGCGGCCGCATGCGTCGTCCAGGTCCAGCCCGCTGGAACGTCTGCGCGAGGTGCTGGAAACCGATCCGCGTGTGCTCAGTCGCACCGCGCCCGCGGCGCGCGCAGCCCAACTTCGGGGTGACCTGGACCACATCGTGGCGCGGGCCCTGCAGCGCGAGCCCCGTGACCGCTACCCGTCGGTGCGTGCCCTGGCCAACGACGTGCAACGCCACCTCGACCATGAGCCGGTGCTGGCGACCGCACCGACCTGGCGCTACCGCGCGGGCAAGTTCGTGCGCCGGCACCGCACGGGGGTGGCCGCCGCGAGCCTCGTGACGCTGGCCTTGGTGGGCGGCACGGCGGCTGCGCTGTGGCAGGCGCAGCGGGCGCAGGCGGCAGCAAACGAAGCGCTGACCGAAGCGGCCAAGGCCAATGCCACGCGCGAGTTCCTGCTCGACCTGTTCCGCAGCGTAAAGCCCGGCGAGGCCGACCTGCGCAGCAGCCTCGAGCGACCGGTGCGCGAGCTGCTGCTCGAGGGCGGTCAACGTTTGCTGGCCGACCGCGCCCTGGCACCCGAGGTTCGGCTGGACCTGCTGGCGATGTTGGGCGCACTGCATGCGCGGCTCAGCCTGCTCGAAGGGGCCGAGCGTCTGGAAAGCGAGGCCCTGGTGCTGGCGCGGCAGATCCTCGGTGCAGACAGTGACCTGGCCGTGCGCACAATGATCGCGCTGGGCGGCACGCTCAACCAGCTCGCCCGGCGACGCGAGGCCATTCCGATGTTGTTCGACGCCCTGGCGATCATCGAGCGCACGGGCCGCCAGGACTCCGAGGCCTACCCGCTCGCCCTGCACGACCTGGGCGAGGCCTTGATGGACGACAACGACGAACGTGCC
The DNA here is from genome assembly GCA_018780805.1 of Rubrivivax sp. Lineage (GTDB taxonomy): Bacteria > Pseudomonadota > Gammaproteobacteria > Burkholderiales > Burkholderiaceae_C > Rubrivivax. The sequence goes on from JADMJD010000128.1 coordinate 79,843, forward strand.
ACGGCTTACCTCGTTCGTGCGACCCGGGCCTACGAAGCGGGCTACCCTGAACATGAACAGCGCGTCTCGGCGCATGTTGCGGTCTTGCGAACCCACTTGTTCGCCGAGCGTTTTGCCGATGCCGACCGTGAAGCGGAGCGCGCCGAGGCGATCATTCGGGCCAAACAGGGCCAGCGGCCATACGACCGCTTCGACATCGACACCTGGATGGGTGTGCGGTGGGTCATGGTCGGCGAGCTCGAGCGTGCCCGAACGCTGTGGGAACGCGCGGCCGTGACGGGCGACCAGGCGATCGGCCCACGACACCCGCAGACGGTCTCCGTCCGTGTTCGCCTGGCAGGCATCGAACACCAGCGCGGCAACCGGGCACAAGCCCATGCCTTGCTGGAGCAGACGCGCGCCGCGCCGCGCGACCGGGCGGTCTGGAGCCAGGACGGCTTCGACCGCACGCTGGCGGGCATGCTGCACGCGGAAGGGGACACTGCGGCGCTGCTGGCGGTCGCCGCACGCCCGCTGCAAAAGCACGATGACGACGAACGCCAGCGTGCCGGGGACCTGTTGCGTTACGCACGCGCCTGCACGCTGGCGGGCTGGCACGGCGCTGCGGTGGCGTCGGCCAGCTTGGCGCGCGACATGCTGGCCAGTCCCGCCGGCACGGGCCCTCTGGCGCAATGGCGCGCCCAGGCGGTGATGGCCGAAGCCTTGCAACACGCGGGGCAGCGGCAGGTGGCTCGCGAAACATTCGAGTTGCTGTTGAACGGCATCGATGCCCGACGCGCCGAGGCGATGCCGGCCATCGACGTGCTCCGGGTGCGAGCGCTGACGGGGCTGTCCTGGCACTTCCTGACCACCGACCCGGCCGCCGCACTGCGGTGGGCCAACGAAGCAGCTGAAACGCTGGGTCCGGCACGCCGGCTGCTGGACGAGCGTGTGCTGCGCGCCGAAGCCTGGCTGGCGCAGGCCCGGGCGCTGCGTGCCTTGGGTCAACTTGCGCAGGCACGGGACGCTGCGCAGCGCGCGCTTGCGCAGCTCGAACGTGACCAGGTGGCCAACAGCCCCCGGCTGGCGGCTGCGCGTGCCGAGTGGCTGGCCTTGCGTTGAACCTGATGCAAGAAGGCGCCGTGTTCGGTGCGTGCCGCCCATCCTGACGCGGCATTGACGCCCGATTGACGCCCGGGTGCGACCCTGCGGTCGCAGCGCTAGGGAAGCTCTGCTTTAAGCGCTTCCAGATGTGCTGAGCCGGCTACGCCGA
>JADMJD010000216.1:0-378 GCA_018780805.1 Rubrivivax sp.
CCGGGAGTAGCCGCGCTCGAAGAGTGCGGCATCCTCCAGATCAATCATCACCTCGCCGGCGCGAAGACGGGCCGCGCCCAACCCCGAGAGACGGCCCCAGATTGACAGGGCTCCGCCAACACCGAAAAGCGCCAGTTTGCGCAAGCTGGAACCCGCCTGGTCCCGAGCCTTGGCGGCCTCTTGCAGGGAGCCGGGGCTGATGGCGAAGAAGAGTTGTCGCGTACTTCCGGGTATCTGAAAGCCCTGCTTTCGGAAGGCCTGCTCGGCCGGAGTGAAGCCCCAGATCGATTTGTAGTCATGATCGACGGCATACTGGAACAACCGCTCATACATCCGGCCAAACACGCTTTTTCCGCGCATCTTCGCGGAGACAAGCGT
>JADMJD010000216.1:388-923 GCA_018780805.1 Rubrivivax sp.
CCGGATCGGGATGAACGCCTGGGTGCCGACGACCTCTCCGTCCTCGAACACCACGACATGGGGAAGGTCCCCACCGCGCGTGGGACTTACGAATTCCCACGTCCACTGCTCGTTTGTCCGCTTCAGGCCATAGTGGGTGTTGTGGAACGCATTGCAGGCAGTCGCATCGTCGGGGAGGGCGTATCGAATATTCATCTCCGTTCTCCTCTCGCGATGCGTGTGGACGGCGACCGGACTCGATGCGCGGATCCCTCCGATCAATATCCTATGCCTGAGCCTCCCGCCCTACGCGAGGGCTATTTGCGGCCTGTGAGGCAGCCCCATCCGATCCCGATAGAAATCGGACAGCGTCTTCGCCTCCATATCCCAGTTGAGATGCTCGACGACGGCGCGGCGGCCCCGGTCGCCCATGGCCTGAGCCTCCTCCGGGTTGTCGATGATCCAATTCATGGCGCGAGTGATCGCATCCGTGTCGTCGGGGTCGACCAACAGACCGCAACCGGCGCCCTCAATGATCTTCCGCCATACTGGAAAG
>JADMJD010000216.1:933-2134 GCA_018780805.1 Rubrivivax sp.
CGGTGAGGATGAGCACGCGGACGCCGGCGTCGTCGCGCGCGTCGGCAAGGATGTTCGCGACACCCTCGCGCGACGTCCAACCCACAAAATCAACCTTGTTCCAACCCGCCATGGCTTCGGCCCGCCTCACGTGCTCCTCCAGCGAGAACCTTCCCGCCAGGCGGAAGCGGACGTCTGGATTCGACACTCGCGAAATGGCGTCGATCATTCCGAAGATGTTCCGATTGGCGGTGATCATGCCGATGTAGGCGAACTCGACCGGACGCGCGCGCATCGGCTTCGGATCGGGCGCATGAAGTTCGTGGACCAGGGGGTAGTTGCGGACGACAATCGTCTTTTCGGCCGGAAAACGGTCGCCAATCACAGGACTCGCCGCCACTACGCCGTTGATGAGCCGCGCGCCTGTCCACTCGGTAAGACTTACAAAGGGAGGCAGCAGCGCCCGAGCCCAAGGTGGCATTCCAGTGCTGTGCTTGACCTGCCGCGGAACGTCCTCATGGACGTCGTAGATGACCTTGATGCCCCAAAGCCGAAGGAAGACGGCCCAGGGCAACAGCTCCGGGTCATGGAAATGTGCGACCTTCGGCTTGGCTGCGATAACCGCCTTCATCATGCGCCACGCGCCAACGGTCATACGCGCGATGCGGCTCAAGGGCGGGCCAGTATCTACGATCGCAAAACCGGCGCGCCGGTCGACCTCGCCGCCCAGGCCGTCCTGAACGTACATCGCCACCGGCCCGTCGAAAGAGCGCTGCAGTGAGGCGAGTTGCTTGTCACGGATTCGCGAGTCGACGCGGGGGTGCACGGTGGTGAAATGAATGATCATCGTGCGGAAATCCGGCGCGAGGGGGCGTTCGGGCTCATCAGGTCTGATCCACCTACGGTGCCAGCGTGGCCATAGACGGTTTCGAACACGAGAGCGTCCTCTTCCCATACCGCTGATCGGGCATAACCCCTGACGCGCGCGCGATAGGACTCAACGTCTGTCTCGACCAAGGCCTCGATCTTGCGCGGGATGTCAGCGTATGGCGCTGACCAGCCTATGTCATGCTCGGCCACGATCTTGGACAGGAGCTCAAGGTTGTCGCTGACGAGTACGGGCAGGCCGGAGTGGACGAACTCGAAGAACTTGTTGGGTAACGCCCAGCGATCATTGAGGGGCGGAGCCTCGGCGATAAATATGCCTATGTCCGCCCCGCTG
>JADMJD010000009.1 GCA_018780805.1 Rubrivivax sp.
GTCGGAGGAGCAGGACTTCGGCACCGCCTTCGGCAACTTCCGCTTCCGCTGGGACACGCGCCTGCGCGACTGCGGGCTCAAGCCCGTCTGGCAGCTGGACCTGCCCGACACGATGCCGGTGATCGCGCCGCACGACGCGCTGCAGATCCTGCACATCGTGCAGGAGTCGCTGACCAACGTGGTCAAGCACGCAGGTGCAAGCAGCGTGACGGTGCGCATGCAACTGGCCGGGGACCTGCTGTCGGTGGACGTGGTCGATGATGGCGTGGGGGGCACGGCGGCCAGGCCGGCCGGTGCCGGCGGCCGAGGCCAGTCGAACATGGCCAAGCGCACGCAGCGGCTGGGCGGCACGCTGGAGACCACGTTCGGCGCCGATGGTGGCCGGGTCAGCCTGCGCATGCGGCTGGCTGACAAGCCCCCCGATGGCCAGCCGGCACCCGAGCCTGGGCTGGCCCTGCCGTGATCGTGGTATGCCGTGCCGCCTTGGCGGTATCGCCAGACCGGGCGCGGTTTTCTACAGTCTCTTCACCGCTTCAACACGAAGCAACACCCGCCGGAGAGACCTCATGAACATCACGTCCACCACCGCCCGCCTCATCACCCGTTGCACCGCCTTCTTCGCTGCAGCTGTCGTCACCACGGTGCTGGTGGGCAGCCAGTTCGGCCTGGCCAGCCGCTACGAGGCGCAATCTGGCGCGGTGCTGGCGGGCCAGCCAGCGTCTGGCCTGGTGGCGCTGGCCGAAACCCCGGCGCAGACCACCGGGCGTTGAGGTTTTGCCCCAGACTCGCTCTAGACTCGCCGACCGGCTCAGCCCAGATCCGGGCACGTCAAAAAGGACGACGCAGACCATGGCGCTGACCGGAACACCGACTGACGGGCAGACGGTCCCGACCCACAGGGGCAGCCCGGCCTGGCCCAGGTCACCGTACGAGGTCGATCTCGAGGCCTGGTGGGCCGCCTTCGGAGGGCCACCCGCCCTGCACCTCGGCGCACCGTTCCACCTTCAGGTGATCGTGGGTGCCGGTGCCGTGTCGGTGCCCAATGTGACGCGCCACGCGCAGTCCGCGGCGGGCGAGATCAACATCCTGCCCTGTGACAACGCCGCCGGACCGCGGCAGCAGATCACCGATGCACCGGTGCGTGGGCGCCCCTGCGAGCTGCTGGCCCACGCCGAGGTGGGCGATGTGTTCTGGGGCGTGTCACACCAGAACTTCCAGCACCGCAGGGCCGCCAGCGACCTGGAGTCGATCAAGCAGCACATGAGCCACGTGCGGCTGTACGCCGTCGTGGCCGACGCCGAGACGGGCCAGGCCGTGGTGCCGATGGACTTTCCGCGCAGCTACGCCTTTTCGAAGCGCACCAGCGAACCCGCGACGGGCGAGATCAACGGCGTCATCAACCCACGCACCTATCCCGCCACGCTGTACCGGCTGGTGTTTCCCGACACCGTGGATGCGGCCAGCCGGCGCGCCTGGCGCGACAACATCCGCAGCTGGGCCCTGCTGGTCAACAAGGTGGCCCGCTTCCCGAAGGACTACAACGGCAACGACCGCCTGGGCAGCCACGGCCTGCACGAGGTGCGGGCATTCGGCCGCCAGGTGCTCACGGCGTTCGAGCAGGACGACGCCGGCCGCCCCACGCACCGCGCCCAGGCCGCCTTGACATGGCTGCACGAGCCGGCCAACCAGATCTACTGCGCCGAAGGTGCGGTGCACCTGGCGCTGAACCTCGGCATCAACCTGCCCCTGAACGCTGCCACGCTGGGTGATCTGCGCGCACCGGACGCCCTGGCCACCGACGGGACGACGGCGCCTGACCACGGGGCCACCGTGCAGCGGCTGGTGCAGGCAGGCGACGCCGCATTCTGGAATCTGGCCTTCCCCGACGCCTATGCGCCCGACGCCGACGGCAGCCCCCCGCACACCCGGTACACACGGCGCGTGGCCCTCGCCGCGGCGCCAACTTGGCTGCAACCCAGGAACCACCTGGCGTTCAGGCCCTGGGATGCGGTGGACATGCTGCGCCACTTCCTGCGGCGCATCGTGCCGCGCGACCCGCAACGCCCCGGTGCGATGGACAGCCGGTCGGCAGACGTGGCCCAGGCACAGGCCGGGCTGTTCATGGACACCCGGTCGGTCATCGACAGCCTCACGAAGGACCTGGGTGCCGCCGGCCAGGCGGCCATCGGCCAGCTCTATGAGCGGGTCGATGCCATCCTGCAACGGCCGGACGACAAACGCGACCTCGACGTCGCGCTGCACGACCTGCTGACGGCCGCTGTCGACAGCCTGCGCCGGACGGACCCGGGCGCCACGTTGTTCATCCCGCCCAGCCGGGTGGCCAACCCCGAACCCGGGGACTGGCTGACGTTCGAGGAGATCGGTCAATGGGTGCACAAGGACTTCGTCCGCGAGCGGGCGTGATCGGGGCCGCGCAAGGCGGCGGGCTCGCGCGCCGCGCTGTGGCCGCCTTTGGCCTGGTGTTCGTGTGCCTGGGCAGCCACGCCCAGGCCTTGCCTGCATGCGGCGCCCAACCCGCCGTGCGCAGCGTCTCGGTGGCCGAAGTCGGCCGCGACGTGCCGCCGGCCTACCTGAATGACCACGTCGCCGTCGACCTGTGCCATCTCGACGCCCTGCAAGGGGCGGCGGCAGGCCAACAGGCTGTGCTGCACCTGTTCATCAACGGCGTCGATGCCGGCCTGGCACCGGTGGCCGTCGACCCCGACGCGCAGCGCCTGTATTTCCAGCTGCGCCGCACCACCGGCAATGCCGACCTGTGGAAGCCGGTGCTGCACAACCCCTTGCGTCAGCGCCGCACCACGCTGCAGCTGAGCGTGGGGGTGGCGGGTGGCGAGGCCGTGCCGGGCCTCAACGCCGCGGCGCGCATGCTGCCCTTCAAGAAGCTCTACGTCGACAGCTGGACGTACGCAGCCGCCGCCGCACTGGGGCTGGTGCTGGCATTGACGGTGTACCTCGGCCAGCGCTCGGACATGTTGCGCGACAACCCCAGCACCGCGGGCGCACCGCGCCCCACCTACAGCCTGGCCCGGGTGCAGATGGCGTGGTGGTTCGTGCTTGTGGTGGCCGGGTTCATGGCCATCCTGCTGGTCACGGGCGACACCGATTCGCTGCCCGCGTCCATCCTCGCGCTCATCGGCATCAGCGCGCTGACCGGCGTCTCGGCGATGGCGGTGGCGCCGAGCGCCGAGCAGCGCCAGGCAGCCCACCGGACGGCCGTTGACAACGCCCTGGGTGCGGTGGCCCAGACACGCGCGAGCCTGAGCGCCGCGCAACAGCAGGTGGCGGCCGCGCACGCCGCGGGCCAGGACACCGTCGGGCCCGGTGCGCTGGCCGCCAGCCTGGCGCTGATGCTGGCCGCGCGCGAACGCGAGGCCGGCGACCTCGCCGCAGCGCCGCCGGCCAGCGACGCGGCATCGGTCTCGCAGGGCTTCTGGAAGGACATCGTCAGCGACAAGACCGGCCGTGTGGCACTGGACCGCTTGCAGATGGTGGTGTGGTCGGCGCTGCTGGGCGGCCTGTACCTGCACTCGGTGCTGGTCTACGTGACCATGCCCGATTTCAGCGCCACACTGCTGGGCCTGATGGGCCTGAGTTCCGGCACCTACGTGGGCTTCAAGATGCCGGCGCGCGGGCAGTGAGCCGCCCTTGCCCCCTCACCTTGACCGCGCCGCCGCCTCCCGCAGCTTGTCCTTCTTGCTCTTGCGCGCGCCCTTGATGCCGCCGTTCGGGTCGCTCACCGGTTGAGCCGGGGCCAGCGCCACCGGCTCGAACCCGGCCACCTGTTCGCGCGCCACGCGCTGCCCCTGGCGCTTTTCGATCAATCGGAAGTGCGCTTCGCTGCCCGGTGCATCGGCGGCGATGAAACTCACCGCGACACCTTCGTTGCCCGCGCGGCCGGTGCGGCCGATGCGGTGTGTGTGGTCCACCGCCGAGCGCGGCAGGTCGTGGTTGACCACCACGGCCAGGCCGGGCACGTCCAGGCCGCGGGCGGCCAGGTCGGTGGCCACCAGCACCGTGATCGCACCGTCCTGGAAGTCGGCCAACACCTGTTCGCGCCGCCCCGCGCTGCGCGCGCCGTGCAGTGCCGCGGCCGGCACGCCGGCCTGGCGCAGTTTGTCGGCCACGTGTTCGGTGGCGTATTGCGTGGCCACAAAGACCAGCACCCGTGTCCAGCCTTCGCTGGCGATGAGGTGGCGCAGCAGCGCCGTGCGGCGCGGGGTGTCGACCTCGATCGCACGCTGGCGGATGGTGGGCGCGGGCGCAGCCTCGTCGGCCTGGGCGTCGATGCGCAGCGGCTCGTGCAGCACCTGCTGCGCCAGTGCTGCCACCGCATCGGGCAGCGTGGCGCTGAACAGCAGGCTCTGGCGCTGGCGCGGCAGCAGGGCCAGCACCTGCGCCAGCTCGTCGGCAAAACCCAGGTCCAGCAGGCGGTCGGCTTCGTCCAGCACCAGGGTCTGCACCTCGCCCAGGCGCAGCGCGTTCTGGCGCTGCAAATCCAGCAGCCGGCCGGGTGTGGCCACGGCAATGTGGGCGCCGCCGCGCAGCGCCATCATCTGCGGGTTGGCCGAAACGCCGCCCACCAGCACGGTGGTCGTCAACATCGGCGCCAGCTCACGCGCCAGGCGGCCGATCTGCTGCGCCAGCTCGCGTGTGGGCGCCAGCACCAGCACGCGCAGCCGGCGCGGGCGCTCCTGCGCCAGGCCGGGCTGGGCCAGCAGGTTCTGCAGCAGCGGCAGCAGCCAGGCGGCGGTCTTGCCCGATCCGGTGGGCGACAGGGCCAGCAGGTCCTGCCCGCGTCGCACCGGCGCCCAGGCCGCGGCCTGGATGGGCGTGGCGGTGTGCCAGCCCAGATCGGCCGCATGCTGGGCCAGCACCGGGGCCAGGCCCAGCGACGCCAAGGGTGTGAGCGTGCCGGCCACTCAGCGGATCTTGGCCGCTTCGGCTTCCATGCGTGTCACCAGCATGTCCAGATGGTCCACCACGGCCTGCACGGTGGCCTTCTGCGTCAGGTCCACACCGGCTTTTTTCAGCTGCTCCATCGGGTGGTCGTTGCCGCCGGAAGACAGCAGCGTCAGGTAACGATCAGTCGCCGCTTTTTTCGAGGCCGCATCGCCGGTGTTCATCTGCTTGAACAGCTCGGCCGACGAGGCAAAACAGGTGGCGTACTGGTAGACGTAATAGGGCGAGTTGTAGAAGTGCGGGATGCGGGCCCAGGTCCACTGGTAGAACTGATCCACGGTCACGGCGTCGCCGTAGTAGGTTTTCAGCAGGCCCATGTAGATGCCGTTCAGCACCTCGGGTGTGACGGGCTGGCCTTCTTCCACCAGCTTGTGCGCCTGCAGCTCGTAGTCGGCAAACAGCACCTGCGTGTAGAAGGTGCCGACGATCTGGTCCACCGCGTGTTGCAGCAGCAGGAATCGGTCCTTCGGGTCGGTGGTCTGCGCCAGCAGGTGTTCCATCAGCAGGCGCTCGTTCATCGTTGACGCCACCTCGGCCACGAAGATGGTGTAGCCGCTGGTCACGAAGGGCTGGCCGGCGTTGGACAAGACGCTGTGCATCGCGTGCCCGGCCTCGTGGGCGAACGTGAACATCGAGTCCATCGTGTCGTTGTAGTTCAGCAGCAGGTAGGGCCCGACACCGTAGACGTTGGCGCTGTAGGCGCCGCTGCGCTTGCCTTCGTTTTCATAGACGTCGATGCGGCCGCCGCCCACGAAGCGGCGGTACTGCTCGCCATAGGCCGCACCCAGCGGTGCCACCGAGGCCAGCGCCAGGTCCTTGGCTTTCTGGTACGGGTAGGTGGCATCGCTGCGGAACACCGGCACGAAGCCGTCGTACAGGTGGTAGTCCTTCAGGCCCAGCAGTTTCTTGCGCAGCTGCGCGTAGCGCTGCAGCGGGCCGGTGCCGGCGCGGGTGGTCTGCACCAGGGTCTCGACGACGCTGCGCGGGATGGCGTTTTCGTCCAGCGCAGCATCCAGCGTGGTGGGGAAATTGCGCGCCTGGGCCAGGTACCAGTTGCGCTGCATCACGCCGTTGTAGAGCGCGCCATAGGTGTGGATGTTGGCGCCGTAGGTGCCCACGTGCGCGGCTGCGGCCTTGGCACGGTCGGCCTGCACGGGCGAACTTTCCAGCAGCGCGGCGTAGTTGCCCGGTGTCAGCTTGACTTCCTTGCCGTCGGACGTCGTGATGGTCGGGAACTGGATGTCCGAGGTGGACAGCTCCTGGTAGGCCGCATTGGCCGTCTGGTTGCTGCGGCTGCCCAGCGACAACAGGCGTTCGCCGGCTTCGTCCAGCACGTGTTTCTGGCGCCGGTAGTTGTCCAGGACAGTGAAGCGGTACGGGGCCAGCGCTGGGGTCTGGTTGATCCAGCCCAACATCGTGGCCTCGGGGATCTTCAGCAGCTCGGGGGTCATCCAGGCGGTGGCGGTGTCGAACTTGGCAAACACCGCGCCGATGCGCTGGAAGCGGCCGGCCACCGTCTGGTCGCGTGTGTTCACGTCGCGCTGCAGCTGCGGGTAGCGGTAGGTCAGGTACTGCAGCTGGCCGATCTGATCCAGATCGCGGTAGGCCTTGGCCACGGCGGCGGGGCCGCTGGCGAGTGTGCCCTTGAGCTTGACGAAGTTGTCCATCTTCGCCTCCATGTCCTTCAGGCCCTGTTCCCAGGCGTCCCAGCTCTTGTAGATGGGGCTGAAGTCCCAGCGGAATTCGGCCGGGATCTGGTCACGCACCCGGGTCTCGGGGCGTTGGGCGTGGGCGGGGGTGGCGAGCATGGCGGCAGCGGCGAGCGCGGTAACGGTTGCGGTCTGGGTCAAGATCAGGCGAGTGTTCACGGGCATTCCAGCAAAGGCAAGCAGGCCGCGAGTATCGCGGTGATAGGGGTGGGGCTGCGCGCGCCTTGCGACGAAATGCACCCTTTGCAGGACAATCCACGGCATGACTGGCCCCCACGCTCACTTCGTTCGCTGCCCCCGTGGCCCCGCAAGGGCCACTTGGTGCCCCTCGGGGCGCTCATCGCCCTTGGGGCGGCCCGGCGGGCGCTGATGCTGCGCCAACGCACCCTCAAGTCCATCACCCGCGCCGTCGGCGTGGGTGTGCACAGCGGCCACAAGGTCGAACTCACACTGCGCCCGGCGGCGCCGGACACCGGCATCGTCTTCCGCCGCACCGACCTGCCGGTGCCGGTGGACATCCCGGTCAACACCTATGCGGTGAGCGACACACGCATGGCCAGCACCATCAGCCCCGGTGGCGACCCCGGCGCGCCCAAGGTGCAGACCATCGAGCACCTGATGTCGGCCTGCGCCGGCCTGGGGCTGGACAACCTGGTCGTCGACATCACCGGTGAAGAGGTGCCCATCCTCGACGGCTCGGCCGCGAGCTTTGTGTTCCTGCTGCAGAGCGCCGGCATCGAACTGCAGAACGCGCCGAAGCGCTTCTTGCGTGTCAAGAAGCCGGTGGAGGTGCGTGAAGGCGAGGGCGCCGCGCTCAAGTGGGCGCGGCTGGAGCCCTTCCACGGTTACCAGCTCAGCTTCGAGATCGAGTTCGACCACCCGGCCGTCAACGCCACCGGGCAGCGCGTGGAGTTCGACATGGGCTCGGGCCGCTACAAGCAGGAGATTGCGCGCGCCCGCACCTTCGGCTTCACGAAGGACGTGGAGATGATGCGCGCGCGTGGCCTGGGCCGCGGCGGCAGCCTGGACAACGTGATCGTGATCGACGACTACCGTGTGCTCAATGCCGAGGGCCTGCGTTACGGCGACGAGTTCGTCAAACACAAGATCCTCGACGCCATCGGCGACCTGCACATCGCCGGCAAACCGCTTCTGGCGCGTTACGTGGCCTTCAAGAGCGGCCACGCGCTGAACAACAAACTCCTGCGCGCGCTGCTGGCCGATGAAACGGCGTTTGACGTGGTGACCTTCGACGACGAACGCCAGGCCCCGCAAGGCCTGGTGGCGCTGGCCCCGGCATGGTGATGTTCCGGCTCATCATCGGCCTGCTGATGGTCGGCGCCGTGTTCTGTTTTGCGATGTACATCGGCACCCGCCAACCAGCCTGGCGCCAGCGCGGGTTGCTCATCGTCAAGTGGACGCTGCTGGCGGCGCTGGCGTTTTTTGCGGTGCTGATCCTGGAGCGGTTGGCGTTGGCGTTGTAGCGTTCAGCGCGCCTGCGACTCAGTGTTTGAGCCTGGCGTGGATGCGCCTCGTCATCACCGCCACGCCCCACAGCACGAGCGGGATCGAGGCGCCGGCCAGCAGCTCGGCGTTGATCGGCAGTCCGGCGGCCTTGGCCGCCTTGCCGCCGTACAGCACGAGGCTCACCACGTAATACGCGATGGCCGCAATGGACAGGCCTTCCACCGTGCTCTGCAGGCGCAGCTGCAGTTCCTGCCCACGGGTCAGCTTGGCCAGCAGCTGGCGGTTCTGCTCTTCGGTGGCGATGTCCACCCGGGTGCGCAGCAAGGCACCGGCGCGTTCGATGCGCATCGACAGCGAGCCCAGCCGCTGCGCCGTGGCGGCCACCGTGGCGATGGCCGGTGACAGCCGGCGCTGCATGAACTCGCCCAGCATCTGCGTGCCGGGGATCGCGCTTTCGCGCAGCTCGGCGATGCGCTGCTCCACGATGCCGGCATAGGCCTGCGTGGCGGCAAAACGGTACTGCGTCTCGGCGGTGGCACGCTCCACACGTGCGGCCAGCGACACCAGCGTGTCCAGCAGCGCTTCGTCGTCGGCCTGTTTGCTTTCCAGGCGTGCGGTGATGTCGGCCAGCGCCGCCTCGGCCGCGGCCAGGCTGGGGCCCAGGGCCTTGGCCACCGGCAGGCCGCGCAACGCCATCAGGCGGTAGGTCTCGAACTCCAGCAGGCGCTGCGAGACCCGACCGGCACGCGTTTCGCTGGTGCCGGGCGGGGCCAGCACCAGGATGCGCTCGAAGCCGGAGTCGCGCAGCCGGAAGTCGGTGACGGCCAGCGAATGCCCGCGGCCCGATTCGCCGCGGCCCATCAACGACGCCACCACCATGCGGTCGCCGAACCAGTGCCGCGCGGCGGCCAGCGCCGCGGCCGGCTCGGCCAGGTCGTGCGTCAGCATCACCAGCTTGATGGCCGCCACGGTGCGGCCCGGGATGCCACGGATCCAGGCCGGGTCCAGCTGCAGGGTGGACAGCAGGTCGGGGTCGCTGGCCGGCGGCAGTGCGCTGTCGGGCAGCGGCTGCACCAGCGAATAACGCGTGAACTCGCTGTGGCGCTCCCACTTCAGCGTGCGGCCCGGCAGCCGCAGGCGCAGGAAGTTGCGCAGCAGGTCGGTGGCCTGCAGGCCGTCCTGCCCGGGCAGTTGGCGCAGGTGGGCCCATTCGTCGTCGCGCGACACACCTTCGTTGAGCACCGCGATGTAGACCACCAGCGCCGGCAGCCGGATGCGCGCCGAGGGCCGGGCGTGCACCTCGTCGTGCAGTTCGGTGCGTTGCGGGTCGTCCGGCGGCAGCAGGGCAGGTGAGCTCATGGCCGCTGATTCTGGCGGCTGCAGAACGATAACGATTGCGCTTCAGAGCGCTGCGTTGCGGGTATGCCGCAGCGGCGGGCCCAGCCCGGACAATGCAGGCCGACTCAACATCCCGAGGAGCATTGCATGCAAGGCGACGCCAAGGTCCTGGAGCACCTGAATGCCCAGCTGAAAAACGAGCTCACCGCGATCAACCAGTACTTCCTGCACTACCGCATGCTGAAGAACTGGGGTTTTGCCAAGCTGGCCAAACACGAGTACGACGAGTCCATCGAGGAGATGAAACACGCCGACAAGCTGATGGACCGCATCCTGATGCTGGACGGCCTGCCCAACCTGCAGGACCTGGGCAAACTCTGGATCGGCGAAACCGCGGTCGAGACGCTGTCGTGTGACCTGAAGCTCGAACTGGCCTCGCAGGCGGTCATCAAGGACGGCATCGCGCATTGCGAGAGCGTGCGCGACTACGTCTCGCGGGATCTGCTGCAGGACATCCTGAACGACACCGAAGAACACATCGACCACCTGGAAACACAGATCGCGCTGGTGGCCAAGATCGGCGAGCCGAACTGGTTGCAGTCCCAGGTGGGGTCTTCTTCCTGACCTTTACAACAGCGATTGATAACGATTCGCGTTTAAGTTACGATGCGGCCCAGGCGCTGCCGGACCTGTTGTCCGGTGCACCTGCCGCACCATGATCGTCTGCCTCTGCCACCGCATCTCCGACCGCGACATCCAGCGCGCCGTGCGCGAAGGGGTCTCGTGTTTTGACCAGCTGCAGGACGATTGCCGGGTGGCGTCGTCCTGCGGTTGTTGCCACGACTGCGCACGCGAGGTCTTCGACAGCGCGGTGCAGGCGCGGGGCGATGCAGCCAATGGCCGGCGCGTGATCACCATCTCGCCGCAGCTGGCCGGCTGATGCCGCCCGAATCTGGCAACGCCGACAGCGGCGGCCTGCGCAGCGTGGGCCTGAAGGCCACGCCGCCACGGCTGAAGATCCTGCAGCTGCTGCGCGGCGGGCCCAAGCGCCACTGGAGCGCCGACGAGGTCTACCGCGAGCTGTCCGACAGCGGCGACGACGTCGGCCTGGCCACGGTCTACCGGGTGCTGGCGCAGCTGGAGCAGGCCGGCATCGTGCGCCGCAGCAGCTTCGACGCCGGCAAGGCCGTCTACGAGCTGGACGACGGCCCGCACCACGACCACCTAGTCTGTGTGCGCTGCGGCCAGGTCGACGAGTTCGTGGACGAGGCCATCGAGGCCCGCCAGCAGGCCGTCGCGCACGCGCGGGGCTTCGAGCTCACGGAGCACCGGCTGGCCCTGTTCGGGCTGTGTGCAGGCTGCCGGGCTGCCGGCAGGAGGCCGGCCTAGAAACCCCGCCTAGAACAGCCGTTCCGCCAGGAAGGCCAGGCTGCGGCCCAGCGCCAGCGCACTGGCGGCGGGCTGGTAGCTGCCCCGCTCCCAGCAGTTGAAGCCGTGCATCGTGCCGGGGTAGACGTGGCATTCATTGCCGGCCTTGGCCGTGGCCTCAGCCACACGCGCCACCGCATCCAGCGGGATGTGGCCGTCGTTCTGGGCGTAGTGGAACTGCAATGCGCCGCGGATGGCCGGCGCCAGGGCCAGGTGCTCGTGGATGCCGCCGCCGTAATAGGCCACGGCCGCGTCCACGTCGGCGTGTGCCGCACTGAAGTAGGCCAGGCGCCCGCCCAGGCAATAACCCACCGCGCCCAGCTTGCCGCCGGTGGCCTCGGGCCGCGCACGCAGCGCGGCGGCGGCGGCCTGCAGGTCGCCGCGCAGGGTGTCCGGCTGCAGCTGGCCCATCAGGCCGCGGCCCCGGTCGATGTCGGCTGGGCTGTAGCCCAGTTCCACACGCCGCTCGCCGCGCCAGAAGACATCCGGCGCCAGCACCGTGAAGCCGGCCAGCGCGTACTGCTCGGCCACGGCGCGGATGTGGGCGTTGACGCCGAAGATCTCCTGCCACAACAGCAGGCCCGGCCCGCTGCCGGCCGGTGGCAGGGCCAGATACCCGTCAAATCCCTCGGGACCGAGGGACACCCAACTGCGCTGGATCAAGGTGCTCATCGTGCGATGTTAGGGGCAGCTGCAGCACTTTCGCTGCAGCCATCTTGCGAATGCGAACGATTCGCAATACAGTGAGGCCATGATGCTGAACGCCCTCACTGCCCCCTTCGCCAGCCTGACTGGTGCCCACGGCCCCCACGCGCCCGCCCAGGCCTCAGGCCAGCGCCTTGGCGACGGTGGCCTGCCGCGCACCACCAGCGGGGCCCTGCTGCAAGGCGCCCGCGAGCTGGTGATCGTGCACGGCGACGCGGTCTACCGCCTGCGCCTGACGGCCCAGGGCAAGCTGATCCTCACCAAATGAACATGGCCCTGTGCCACCGCCGGGCCCGGCCGGCCTTGCTGCCGCTGCCGCAGAGCGCCGCCGTGCCCACGCCGCCGCTGCCGTTGGGCGGCAGCGTGGCCATGGAGCCCGGTGCAGGCTGGGAGCTGCTCGCCCAGGCTGCACAGAGCGGGCTGCCGCTGGCGCTGCGCGCGGGTCGAGCGGCCACGAGGTGGTCGCACACCGGGCCCATCGACCGGCTGACGCTGCAGGGCCGCTGGCTGCTGCTGCGCAGTGGCGACGCCAGTTTCCGGCTGGATGAATCACTGCTCGTCGGCGCGTGGCTGCAGCGCGATGCCGGCCGCCACGGCCTGCGCCACACGCTGCACCTGGCCCTGGCCGACGGCAGCTGGTTGGACCTGGCCGACGCCGCCGCGCCCGGCCGCCCCGAGACCTGTGCCTGGCGGCTGCTGGTGCAATCCCTCGCGCCGCTGGAGCCGGGCGACGCATGAACGAACCGAGCTCCCCGCCCGAACGGCCCCACGCCGGCGACCGCTGCTGCAGCCCCGTGGTCAGCCTGCTGCCCCCGCCGGGCTCGCGCCGGCGTCGCCTGTGGGAGCTGGAGGCGCACGCCCACTGCTCGGTGGTGGGTGTGTGCCTGCCGATCCAGGCGCTGCGCCGGCTGGTCAACAAATTGGTTGGCGGCCCCGCCGTGGCCGACGATTACGCGCTGCACTGCGGCGTGATCGCCGAGTGCCGGGTTCGAACCCCTGTGGCCGAGGCCGTGCAGAAAGAGCTGGACCGGCGCTGCGCGCTCGCGCTGCAGCAGGCCCGCGTGCTCAAGACCACCGACGCTCTGGCCGCCTGGTGGCAGGCGGGTGCCGCCGGCAGCGCACCGGGGCGGGACCTGCCGGGCAGCTTCTGGGCCACGCTGACCCACCCCCGCTGCACCGCTGAACTGCAGCAGCAGGTGCTGGGCGAGGTGCACATGCTGCAGCACCAGGTGGGCATGGCCACGCGGGTCGAGCTGGGCCGCTTCGAGGCCTTGATCGACGAAAACGCCGTCTTGGGCCGGGAGCTGGCCGAGGCCCAGCAACGTGCCACGCGGCAGGCCACAGAAGCCGCGCGCCGCTGCGACGCACTGGCGCAGCAGAACCTGCGCAGCCGCGCTGAGCTGATCACGCGCACCACCGAGCTGGCCGGCCTGAGCGAACGCCTGGTCGCTCTGGAAGCGGCGGTGCCCGAGCTGGCCTCGCGGTACGCGCTGGGCCAGGACAATCGACAGCTCAGCGAGCGTGTGCATGCGCTGCAGCGCAGCCTGCTGCAGGCCCGCCAGGAGGCCGACCGCCAGCAACGCCGCGCAGAAGAAGCCGAGGCCCGTGCTGCGCGGGTGGCCACGTTGCCGGCCAATCCCGAAGCCGATGCCGAGCCCGACGCCCCGCTGCCGCAGCTGATGGACCGCGCAGTGTTGTGCGTCGGTGGGCGGGCCGCCAGCGTGCCCGTCTACCGCCAGTTGATCGAACGCACCGGCGGGCGCTTCCTGCACCACGACGGCGGCGAAGAAGACAACAGCGCCCGCCTGGAGACCACACTCGCCGCCGCCGACCTGGTGATCTGCCAGACCGGCTGCATCAGCCACGACGCCTACTGGCGCGTGAAGGACCATTGCAAACGCACCGGCAAACGCTGCCTGTTCGTCGAAACACCGAGCCAGAGTGCTTTGACCCGCGCCCTGGCCAACGCCGCTGAGCCCTGATGCGGCCAGCCACCACCTGCGGCTGCAGGCCTTCGATGCGCTGCTCGCCAGCGGCGCACGCCCGGCCCTGGTGATGGCGATGTTCGACCGCGGCGACGAGCCGGTGATCGACGCCTCGTTTGCCCGCCAGCCGAGGCCCGGCCCCTGCGCCGGCCTGCGCGTGCCCCCCGCTCATCGCGCAAGTAGGCTGCGAAGGCCCTGTTGTTGCCGCCTTGCATCCGGCGGGTGCCGGCTATGGTGACGGGCATGAACATGTTTTTGCCTGCACTGGTGCTGCTGGTGGCCGTTGGGGTGGTGGCCTTCTTGTTGCTGCGCCGCGGCAAGGACCCGGTGCCTGTCCGCCTGCAGTCCGCGCGGACGTCGCCGTTGCCCGCGCCGATGCCGACGCCCGTCGCAGCCCCACCCGCACAACCGGTGGCCGCAGCGACGGTGCCGCCTGAACTGGCCGCGTTCCAGTTGACGCCGGCCCACGCGCTGGTGCCGGCCCGCACCGAGGCGCTGGTCAAGGTCTTCCAGCATGTGCCGCGGCCGCCCAAGCTGCTGCACCACCTGCTGTCACCGGACCTCTTTGGCAGCGCCAGTTCGTCGGAGCTGGTGGACCTGATCCGCGCCGAACCGCTGATCGCGGCGCGGGTGCTGGCCACCGTCAACTCACCGCTGTACGGCCTGCGCAGCCCGGTGCACAGCATCGGCCAGGCCGTCACCTACCTGGGTCTGGACGCGGTGCGCAGCCTGTGCCTGCAGTACATCCTGGTCGATGCCTTCCAGGCCGACAGCCCCGAGCGCCAGCAGGTGCTGGACAGCACCTGGCGCGCCAGCGCGCTGGCCAGCGAGCTGATGCAGCACCTGGCCCGCGAGCTGGGCGTGCCCGACCCGGGGCCGCTGGTCAGCGCCGTCGTGCTCTCCTTCCTCGGCCGTCTGGCCACCGCTGCCGCGCTGCCGCGCAAGCTGCTGGCCCAGGTGCCGCGCCAGGGCCTGCTGCCACGTCTGGTGGCGGAGCAGCAGATCCTGCACCTGGCCTCGCCCGAGATCGGCCGCCTGCTGATGCGCCACTGGGGCCTGCCGGCGAGCATCGTCAACGACGCGGCCGGCATCGACGCCATGCTCGTCACCGCCGCCGACCCGGCGCACCCGGGGCAGCACCTGCGTGCGGCGCTGGGTTACCTGTGCGCGCGCCTGGGTGAACAACTGGCCGATGGCCTGCGGGCCGACTTGGTGGATTTCACGCTGGCGGGCTCGGATGACCCGGACTGGCACCACCTGTTCGGCCACCTGAACCCGGCGCTGCAGCAGCGGGTAGAAGTGGCCTTGCAGGCCCCCGCCTTGGTCGCCAGCGTGGCCAGGCTGCTGAAGTCAAGGCAGGCCGAGCAGGCGGCTGCTGTTCAGTAAACCCGGCCCTTGCGGTACTGCGCGTGCTGCCGCCGCAGCGCCGAGGCGCCCAGAGCCGCGATCGACGCGCCGGCATGCGCATGTGTGATGGCCAGGCCCAGCGCGTCGGCGGCGTCCTTGCCCGGCAGGCCGGGCAGGGCGAGCAGGCGCTGGACCATGGCCTGCACCTGCTGTTTGCTGGCCAGGCCCTGGCCGACGATGGCTTTTTTGAGCTGCAGCGCCGTGTACTCGGCCACCGGCACCGGGTGTGGCCCCGACACCAGCGCAGCCAGCGCCGCACCACGTGCCTGGCCCAGCAGCAGCGTGCTCTGCGGGTTGACGTTGACGAACACGATCTCCACCGCGGCGCAGACCGGGCCGTAGGCCGCCACCACCTCCTGCACACCGTCGAAGATGATCTTCAGCCGGCCTGGCAGATCACCCTTGGGTGCTTCGAGCGTGCCGATCGTGCCGCTGGCCACGTAGTGCAGGCGCGGGCCGTCTGCTTCGATGACGCCGAAGCCGGTGCGCTGCAGGCCGGGGTCGATGCCGAGAATTCTCACGTCAGGCCCGCCCGGCCGCCCGAAGGGCCTGACGCTCCCCCAGGGCCACGCAGGGGCCCATGGATGGGCCTGGGGGAAGCGAACGAAGTGAGCTTGGGGGTCCCATCTAGACCTTGAAGTACCAACGCACAGCGTGGAAGAAGATGGGCGCGGCAAAACACAGGGGTGCGACTCGGTCCAGCAGGCCGACGGCGCCGGTCACCGAGGCCTGGTTGCCCCAGTAGCGCACACCGGCGTCCTTCTTCAGCGCCTTCATCACCAGCTCGCCCAGCGTGCCGGCACCCCCGGCGATGAAGCCCAGGGCCAGCGCCTGCGGCGGTTTGAAGGGGGTGCTCCAGTACAGCAGCGCCCCGGCCAGGCCGGCGGCCAGCGCGCCCAGGGCCCAGGCCCGGTAGCTGAAGGAGCGGTCGATCTGGCGCGCCACCGGGCGGCGGCGCAGCCACCGGCTGGCGAGCTCCTGCACGATCTGCGCGGTGGCTGCGACGATGACCAGGAAAAACACCAGGAAGGCGCCGCGCCCGGCGTGGCGCGGGAACTCCAGCAGCAGCAGCGCCGGTGCGTGGCTCAGGCCGTAGACACAGACCATGATGCCCCACTGGATCTTGGCGTTGCGCTCCAGGAAACGTTCCGGGTCCCCCGCCAGCGCCGACGCCACCGGCAGCGCCAGGAAGGCATACACCGGGATGAAGACCGTGAACAGATCGAAGGCGCGCTGGCCCACCAGCAGGTACTGCAGCGGCAGCACGACAAAAAACGCGACGATCAGGCTGCGGTGGTCGCCGCGCCGGGTGTGCACGAGCGTGACCATCTCGCGCAGCGCCAGGAAGCTGATCACGCCGAACAGCAGCGTGGCGCCCAGCGCGCCCGACATCCAGGCCAGCCAGAAGATCGAGCCGCCCAGCCAGAGCGCACCCAGGTCGCGCTTGAAGCGCTCCAGCCGCAGGTCGTCGTCGTGCCGTGCCGCCCACAGCACCAGACCGGCCGTGGCCAGCACCAAGAGGCCGAACAGCGTGACGAACAGCAGGGCCACCTGCTGGTCCACGGTGAGTTGGCGCAAGGTGCCCATGTCAGGTGCTCCGCCGCGCTGTGGGCAATCCGCTTTGCATGAAACGCCGAGGCAGCTGGTCCTTGCCCGGCACTCTGCGGGCATCCGCCAGTTCACCCAGCATTCGCGTGCAGAGCCCGCGCACCCGGCCGGTGGCAGGGCCGATGAGCCGGGCTGAACCCGCGGTCCGGCCTGCGGCCGGACTGCTCTGCGCTGCTCGCCC
>JADMJD010000104.1 GCA_018780805.1 Rubrivivax sp.
CGAACAGGCCGACCAGCGCCACCTCGGCGCGGTAGAGCTCCCAGTTGCTGGTGAAAAAACCGCCGTCCTTGTTGCTGTCGCTGTAGCCCAGCATGATGTCCTGCTCGTTGCCACTGCGGCGCACCAGGTCCAGCACGCCGGGCAGCGCGTAGAAGCTGCGCATGATGGGCTCGGCCTCGCGCAGGTCGGCAATGGTCTCGAACAGCGGCACCACGATCAGGTCGGCCACGGCGTCGTGGTCCAGTGTGCCGCGCACCAGGCCGGCTTCTTTCTGCAGCACCAGCACTTCCAGCAGGTCGCTCACATCTTCGGTGTGGCTGATGATGCAGTGGCGGATCGCATGGCGGCCCAGCGCGGCCAGCGCCTCGCGCGCGGCCTCGAAGATCGCCAGCTCGCCCAGGCTGTGCGCTGAATACGCCGCGCCGCGCACCCGCAGCGGCCGGGCGTCGTTGAGCGCGGCCACCAGGCAGTTGCGGCGGCCGGTTTCGTCCAGCGCCAGGTAGTCGGGTTCCAGCCGTGCCACGCGCAGCAGTTCGGCCACCACCAGCTCGTGCTGGTCGGAGCTCTGCCGCAGGTCCAGCGTGGCCAGGTGAAAACCGAAGACCTGCACCGCACGCTGCAGCGGCGCCAGGCGCGGCGCCACCAGCGCGCCGGCGTGGTGCGAGCGCAAAGAGGCTTCGATCACCGCCAGGTCGGCGGCAAAGGCCTCGGCGCTGGGGTAGGGGTTCTGCGGCGGCACGGCGTGGCGCAGGGCCTCGGTGCCGGTGAGTTTTTCCAGCGTGGCGGCCAGCCGCGCGTACATGCCCACCAGCGCGCGGCGGTAGGGCTCGTCTTCGCGGTGGCTGTTGCGGTCGGGTGAACTCTCCGCCAGGGCCTGCATCTGGGGCGTGACCGGGGCCAGCATGGCCGACATCGACAACTCGGCCCCGAGGTGGTGCACCTCGGTCAGGTAGTGGCGCAGCGCCACCTCGGCCTGGCGCGCCAGGGCCTGCTGCAAGGTGGCGGCGGTGACGTTGGGGTTGCCGTCGCGGTCGCCGCCGATCCAGTGGCCCATGCGCAGGAAGGGCGGCACCGTGTGGCCGGGCAGGGCCATCTCGATCTCCTTGTACAGGCGAGGGATCTCGCGCAGGAAGGTCGAGTGGTAGAACGACAGCGCGTTTTCGATCTCGTCGGCCACCGTCAGCTTGGCGGTGCGCAGCATGCGGGTCTGCCAGAGCTGCGTCACACGGGCCTGGATCAGGGCTTCGTTGTCGGCGCGGTCGCGCGCACCGGCCAGCGTGTCGCGTGTGCCCACCAGCTCGGCGATGGCTCGTTCGGCGTCCAGGATGCTCTTGCGCTGCACCTCGGTGGGGTGCGCGGTGAGCACCGGAGAGATGTAGGCCTGCTGCAGCACCTGTGCGATGTCGGCACCCCGATGGCCGGCCTTGTGCAGGCGCTCGAAACTCAGCTCCAGCGAACCCTCTTGCAGGTGGCCGGCCCGTTCGTGCACATGGCGGCGGCGCACGTGGTGGCGGTCCTCGGCGATGTTGGCCAGGTGCGAGAAGTAGCTGAAGGCGCGGATCACGCTGACGGTCTGGTCGACCGACAGGTTCTTCAGCAGCCGGTCCAGCACCCGCCCGGCGCTGGCGTCGGCTTTCAGCCGGTAGGCCACGGACAGCTGACGCACCCGCTCCACCAGCTCGAAGGCCTCTTTGCCCTCTTGTTCGCGAATCACGTCGCCCAGGATGCGGCCGAGTAACCGGATATCCTCGACCAGCGGCCGATTTTTCTCGGCTGCATCGCGCAGCGTGGTGTCGGAGGGCGGGGTCTTGGGTGCCATCTTGCTTGCCATGCTGGGCTCCATTGCATGTAACCGAGTTACCAATTCTGCCACCGCTCGGACATGCAAGTCGCATGCCGGGGGCTGGTGATAATGGCCGCACCATGACCGACACCATCATTGCCACCCGCGAGAGCCGGCTTGCCCTGTGGCAGGCCCACCATGTGCGTGATCTGCTGCAGCAGCGCTTCGGCCTGCAGGTGCAGCTGCTGGGCATGACGACCCGGGGCGACCAGATCCTGGACCGTGCCCTGTCCAAGGTGGGCGGCAAGGGCCTGTTCGTGAAGGAACTCGAAGCCGCGCTGGAGGACGGCCGCGCCCACCTGGCCGTGCACTCGCTGAAGGACGTGCCGATGGACCTGCCGCCCGGCTTCGTGCTGGCGGCGGTGCTGGAGCGGGAGGACCCGCGCGACGCCTGGGTGTCCAACCGCTACGCGTCGCTGGCCGAGCTGCCGCAGGGCGCCGTGGTCGGCACCTCCAGCCTGCGCCGTGTGGTGCAGCTGCTGGCGGTGCGGCCCGATCTGCAGATCGAACCGCTGCGCGGCAACCTGGACACGCGGCTGCGCAAGCTGGACGAAGGCGGTTTCGACGCCATCGTGCTGGCCGCGGCCGGCCTGATGCGCCTGGGCCTGGCCCAGCGCATCCGCGCCCGCTTCGAGCCGGCGCAGATGATCCCGGCGGCCGGGCAGGGTGCCCTGGGCATCGAGGTGCGCGAAGACGCGACCGAACTGCGCGCGCAGCTGGCCCAGATGGTGCACCTGCCCACGCTGCTGGCGGTGGAGGCCGAGCGCGCCGTCTCGCGCGGCCTGGGCGGCAGCTGCAGCATGCCGCTGGCCGCGCACGCGGTGTGGGCCGATGGCCAGCTGGTGCTGGACGCGGCGCTCGGCGACGTCAACACGCTGACACGTCCGCTGCTGCAGACGCGGGTGGCCGCGGCGCCGGCCGACGTGGCCGCCGCACGTGCGCTGGGCGGGCAGGCCGTGGCGGCGCTGCACGCGCAGGGCGCGGCCAGCTATCTGCCCACCGCCTGACCCCAGCCCGGCCAGACCGGATGCGCGTCATCGTCACGCGGCCCGCGGCGCAGGCGGCGGCCTGGGTGGCCGATCTGCGGCGCGACGGCTTTGACGCGGTCGCCTTGCCGCTCATCGAGATCACGCCCCCGGCCGATCTGCGGCCGGTTCAGCAGGCTTGGCACACGCTGGCCCGCCACCGGCTGCTGTTTTTTGTCAGCGCCAACGCAGTGCTGCACTTCTTTGCGCAGCGCCCGCCCGGTGCGGTCTGGCCAGCCAGCACCCGCGCGGCGGCGCCGGGCCCGGGCACGGCGGCCGCGCTGCGGGCCGAAGGCCTGCCACCGGCGGCGGTGTTGGAGCCGGCCGACGACGCGGCCAGCTTTGATTCCGAATCGCTGTGGGCACGTCTGCAGGCCGAGCCCTGGGCCGGTTGTTCGGTGCTGGTGGTGCGCGGCGAAAACGGCCGCGACTGGCTGGCCGAGCAGCTGCGCGCGGCTGGTGCCGAGGTGCATTTCCTCGCCGCCTACACGCGTGGTGCACCGCAGCCCGCGCCGGCCGGCCAGGCCCTGCTGGCCGCGGCACAGGCCGACCCGGCACGCCACCTGTGGCTGCTGAGCAGCAGCGAGGCCGTGCAGCACCTGCAGGCACTGTGGGGGGGTGCCGTGCCGCCGGGTGCGCGGGCCCTGGCCAGCCACCCGCGCATTGCGCAGACGGCGCGGGCCGCCGGCTTCACCGAGGTGCAGCTGTGTGCGCCCGATCCTGCGGCCGTGCGCCAGGCGCTGCGGCTGGCCGGAGGGGGCTCGATACAATCGGGGCCGCCGTGAACTCGACCCCCGAACCGCCGCTGGCGCCTGCGTCCGACCCCGTCGCCCTCCCGCCTGCGTCGCCTTCTGCGTCGCCGTCCACGGGTGGGCCACTGGCCGGCCGGCTGGCCCTGGGTGTGCTGGCGCTGCTGACGCTGGGTGCGCTTGGCCTGAGCTGGTCCACCCACGGCCGCGTGGGCGAGTTGGAAGCGGAACTCGTCAAGCGCCAGCAGCTCAGCAGCGACCAGGCCGCCGAAGCCCGCATCGCCGCCCGGCAGGCGCAGGAGGTGGCGCGTGAATCCGCCGCAAAGCTGGCGCTGCTGGAAGTGCGGGTGGCCGAGTCGGCCATCCAGCGCACGCAGCTCGAGGCGCTGATGCAGTCCGTCGCCCGCTCGCGCGACGAAAACGTGCTGGCCGATGTGGAAGCCGCGCTGCGTGTGGCCCTGCAGCAGGGCGCCATCACCGGCAGTGCCGAGCCCCTGCTGGCCGCGCTCAAGCAGGCCGAAGAACGCCTGGCCCGCCTGAGCCAGCCACAGCTGGAACGGGTGCGCCGCGCCATCGCGGCCGACATCGAAAAGACCAAGGCGGTGGCCGTGGCCGACATCGCCACGCTCACCATCCGGCTGGACGAAGCCATCCGCGTGGTGGACGACCTGCCCCTGCTGGTGCGCCCCGAACCTCGCCGCACGCGTGGGGCGACGGCCGCAGCGGCCTCTGCTGCATCGGCACCGGCCTCCGCATCGGCGGTGCCGGCCGACTGGAGCGCCCGCTGGCGCAGCCTGGGCCAGCAGGCCTGGGCCGAGGTGCGCGGCCTGGTGCGCGTCACGCCCATCGAGCAGCCCGAGGCCATGTTGATTGCCCCCGAGCAGGTGTTCTTCCTGCGCGAGAACCTCAAGCTGCGGCTGCTGAACGCGCGGCTGGCGCTGCTGTCCCGGCAGTTTGACACCGCGCAGTCCGACCTGCGCGACGCCCGTGCCGCGCTCGACCGTTACTTTGATCGCAGTGCACGCCCGGTGCAATCGGCCGCCGATCTGATGCGCCAGGTGATGGACCAGGCGCGACTGGTCTCCGTGCCGCGGCCCGACGCCACGCTGGCCGCCATCGCCGCGGCCACCGCGGGCCGCTGAAGGCCCGCCCCCATGCGCAACGTCATCTGGCTCGTGCTGCTGGCCACTGCGGCCGTGGTTGCGGCGGTCACCTTCGGGCGCAACGACGGCCTGGTCAGCATCTTCTGGAACGGCTGGCGGGCGGACCTGTCGCTGAACCTGGCCGTGCTGACGCTGCTGGTTGCCGGCGGCGTGGCGCTGTTTGCTGCCCAGGCCATGATGACCTTGCTGACCCTGCCGCAGCGGGCCGCCGAGTGGCGTGCGCTGCGCCGCGAGCGCATCGCCCAGGCCGCGCTGCGCGAGGCCCTGGCCGAGTACTTCAGCGCCCGCTACAGCCGCGCGCACAAGGCCGCGCGCAAGGCGTTGGAGCTGCACGCTGACGGCGCCGGCACCGACCGTGAATACGCCGTGCTGGCCCATCTGCTGGCCGCCGGCAGCCTGCACCGCCTGGCCGACCGCCCGCGGCGCGACGAACAACTGGAGCGATTGAACGCCTTGCTGCGCGAGACCGGCGGCGTGCGCCGTGCCGATGATGGCGCGCGGCTGGCCGCCGTGGAGTGGGCGCTGGAGGACCGCGACGGCGCGCGCGCCAACGGCCTGCTGGCCGAGCTGCCACCCGGCGTGGCCCGCCGCACGCAGGCACTGCGCCTGAAGCTGCGCGCCGCCCGCCTGGTGCGGGCGCCGCTGGAGGCCTTGCACACCGCGCGGCTGCTGGCCAACCACCAGGCTTTTTCGCCAGCCGTGGCCAAGGGCATGCTGCGCTCGCTGGCCGCCGAGGCCTTGCGAGAGGTGCACGATGCCGATCAGTTGAAGCGCCTGTGGCAACGCCTGGACAACAGCGACAGGCGCGACCCGCAGGTCGTGGCGCGTGCCGCCGAGCAGGCAGCCCGGCTGGGGGTGGCCGACGAAGGCCGGGCCTGGTTGCTGCCGTTCTGGGAGCGCCTGGCCACGCTGGAGCCCGAGGACCGCGAACGTGTGGCGCTGGCGCTGATGCGCTGTGCGGCGGGCATCAGCACCGACTGGCTGCCGCGGCTGGATTCGGCCGTGTTGACCTTCGGCCACGAGCCGGCCGTGCTGGCGGCCGTGGGCGCGGCTTTTGCCGAACGCCAGCTCTGGGGCAAGGCCCGTCTGGTGCTGGAGCAGGCGGCGCGGGCCACCGACTTGCCGGCCGATGTGCGCCGGCTGGCCTGGCGCCGGCTGGCCGCACTGGCACGCGAAGAAGCCGATGACAAGCGTGCCAGTGCCTGCGACCGCGCCGCGGCCGAACTGGACGCCTGAGACTTTTGCAGCGCACTCGGCAAGTGCCTGAAAACCTGCTATAGTGCAAGGCTTCGCGGCTGTAGCTCAGCTGGATAGAGTACTTGGCTACGAACCAAGGGGTCGTGGGTTCGATTCCTGCCAGCCGCACCAGCAAAAGCAACGGGTCAGCTTCCAAAAGAAGCTGACCCGTTTGTCTTTTTCGGACTTGTCCTTTCCGGGCTTGTCTTGCCCCCTTCTGGGGACCATCGGGACGACACCCAGGGCGGACGTGTCAGCGGTGTGTGGGCCGCAGCAGCCGCCTCCGGTGGTGAACGTCTACGGTGTCGGCAGCCCGAATCGGTACACGGAGCCCGAGTCCGGGCCTTGGTCAGCATCGCGTGGCGCGCCTGTGATGACGCCTGCGCTCGAGAGCGCGACGGAGCGCCCGAGGATGTCCAGCGGCGCAGCATCCGATGCCTCGAACTTGCCAAGTTGCGTGCCGGTCGTGACGTCGAAGACGTAGACGGAGCCGGCGCCGTCGTTGTCACCCCAGGCACCCACGGCCAATTGGGTGCCGGCCAGGCTGACGGCGACCCCGAACTGGTCATTGACCCCACCATCGGCCGGAACGATCTTGCGCACGAAGGCGCCTGTGGCCGCGCTGAACAGGTAGACGGCACCCGACGCCGCACCTCGGTCGTCGTCCTGAGGCGCTCCAACCGCCACCAGCGCGTCGTTGGTCGAGACCGCAAACCCGAAAATGTCCGATGCGGCGCCGTCGGCCGCCGTCAACTTGAAGCGCAAGGCCCCGTTCACGGCGTCGAACACGTAAGCGGCACCTGCGTCTAGCGCCCGTGTGTTGTCAAAGGGCGCGCCGGCGACGACGGTGTTCCCAGCCACTGCCACCGAACTGCCGATGTTGTCGATGGATTTGGCCCCCTGCGGAATCACCCGCGCGATCAGGCGCCGGGTAGCAGCCTCGTACAGGTAAATCGCGCCCGTGGAGACTCTGGCATTGGCAAATGTTCCGGGCGCGCCGACCACAATCCGGTCGGCTGAGACACCGACGGCACTGCCGAACCCAGACCCATCGGCAGGGTTGCGCCTTGTGCCGGTCGGCACGAGCTTCCCCAGCTGCGCACCGGTCTGTGCGTTGAACAGGAAAACCTCGCCGGCAAAGTTGCCGAGGTCATCTGCGCCCGGGGAGCCGACAGCAATGATGTTGCCGCTGGCTGCCACCGACCGCCCGTAGCCGTCATCGCGGCTGCGCTCGTTGGCCGATGCGGGCAGCAGTTCCCGCACCAGCGATCCGGACGCGTCGAACACGTATGCTTCGCCGGTGTTTTCGGTGATCCCGGACAGTGGGCTTTCCTGAGGGGCGCCGACCACCACCAAAGAGCCGAGCGAGGCGATGGACAGGCCAAACAGATCACCGGCCATCCCGTTGGGCGACCCGAATTTCTGGACCTCGGCAAGGCCTGCCGCCAGAGCCTGCGTTCGGCTGCCCGGAGGCATGGCGCTGCTGACGCTGGCTTGGCTGGTGTCGCCTTCACCGCCACCGCATGCTGCCAACACCGTCAGGAGTGCTGCCGTCAGGGCAACGAGCGGCCGGTGTGTCTTCGACTGTCTGAACGTGGCGTGCATGTTGTCTGCTCGAGTGGCTGGGCACAGCGCCCGGGCAGATTCTTACGGGGCCAGGCTCTCGGAGTCCTCACGGAATGTTCACAGCTGCGGGAGATGACGTTGGTGCTGGTCCAGCACAAGGACCAGATCCGATCAGGTCCTGCCGATCTGCCGCAGCATCTGCACCTGCTGCCCCAGCGCGCGCAGCCGGTCGGCCAGGCGCTGCGCCAGGCCGGTCACCAGCTTGGCAGCGGCGCGCGGCTGCTCTTCGATCAGCTGCTCCAACCCCCTGCGTGACAGGCCCGCCGCCAGCACCGGGCCCAGGGCCGTGCACTGTGCCGAACGCGGCGCCCCGTCGATCAAGGACATCTCTCCGATGATGTTGCCGACGCCCAGCACCGAGATCGGCACCTCGCCGGTGTCCACCTGCACCTCACCTTCCAGCAGCAGCAGCAAATGGCCGGTGCGCTGGTCGTCGCCCTCGCGGATCAGCGTGGTGCCGGGTGGGAACTGCACCACGCCCATCTGGGCCACCACGTGGGCGGCTTCGGTGGGTGTCAGCGGCAGGCGGGTCTGCGGCGTCACCAGCAACTCGGCGGCACGTTGCGCCAGGGCTGGCAGTTCGTTCAGCGGCCGCACACGCGGCAGGGCATCGGGGGGCGTGGACATGTTCAAACGGTAGCACGCCCCCACAGCCGCAGGCATCCCGAGGCCGGCAGCCGCGTTCAGCGTGGGGCCAGGGCGTCGGCCAGCAGTTTCACCACCGCGGGCGCCACGCTGCCGTCCAGCCAGCGCAGCACCACCACGGCGTCCAGCGCCGGGTCGACGCCCACGTGGTGCCCCCCGGCGCCCAGCATGAAGTACGCCTGCCGCGAGACCCCGGGGAAGCTGCGTCCGTCGCGGTTCAGCCAGACCAGGCGGCCGTAGAACGGCGCGGCAGCCAGCGGCTCGGTCATGCGCTCGATCCACGCGCGTGAGACCAGGCCGCGGCCGCCTTCCAGCAGCATCTGGCCGATGCGCGCCTGGTCGCGTGCGCTGATGGACATGCCACCGCCCCAGTGGGTGCCGCCGGGCACCGTCTGCACCTGACGGCCGTCAGCCAGCGTGACGGCCGCGTCGTCGTAGCCACGCCAGGCGAAGCCTTCGCCGCCACCCAGCGGCTGCAGCAGCTCGTGCAGGAAGACCTCGGGCAGTGGCCGCTGGAACAGGTGCAGCAGCGCCAGCGCCAGCTGGTTGATGCGCACGTCGTTGTATTCCCAGTACGTGCCAGGCGCCTGCAGCGGGCGCGCGCCACCCTTGGGGCCACCCGCAGGGCGGGGGTCGTTGGCCACCTTGCGCCAGCGGTCCACGGTGTCGGGCAGGCCGCTGCACACACCCTCCCACTCGCTGGTCTGCGTGAGCAGGTGGGCCCAGGTGATGGGGCGGTTGTGGGCGCTGTCGAAGCCGATGCCGGGCAGGCGGTCGGCCACCGGTGCGTGTTCGTCGGGCAGCAGGCCCTGGCGCTGCGCCACACCGGCCAGCAGGCACAGACAGGTCTTGGCGACGCTGAAGGTCAGGTCGGCCCGGTCGGGTTCTCCCCAGGCGGCGATCTCCACCCCGTGTTGCCACACCACGCCCGATTGCGGCCCGCGCGGGTGCACCGGGCCGCGCAGGCGGTTCCAGGGCGGCGGGTCGTCGTGGTGCACACCAAAGGGCTGCTGGCCTTCGGCCGGCGCGGCCAGCGGGTCGCGCGGCCAGGGGGTTTCATGGGACTGGGCCAGGGTGATGGCTGCGGCCAGGGCCGCTGCGCCGGGCGCGGAAAGGGTCGTGGTCATCCCCGGATTGAACCGCATCGGCGGCTGG
Source organism: Rubrivivax sp. (assembly GCA_018780805.1). GTDB lineage: Bacteria > Pseudomonadota > Gammaproteobacteria > Burkholderiales > Burkholderiaceae_C > Rubrivivax. The sequence continues at coordinate 9,443 of JADMJD010000104.1, forward strand.
GTACAGTCGCAGCGATGCAAGAAGCCCTGCCGACACCCGACACCGACCCCACTGAAACCGCCGAATGGCGCGAGGCCCTGCAGGCCGTGCTGGCCCAGGCCGGCCCCGCCCGTGTGCGGCAGCTGATGGACGCGCTCAGCACCCTGGCCCGCGACCCCACCGTCGGCTGGCAGCCGGTGCGGGGCACGCCGTACGTCAACACCATCCCGGCCGCCCACCAGCCGCTGTTCCCCGGGGACCTGGCGATCGAGGAGCGCCTGGCCTCGCTGATGCGCTGGAACGCGCTGGCGATGGTGGTGCGCGCCAACCAGGCCTACGGAGAGCTGGGCGGCCACATCGCCAGCTACGCCAGCGCAGCGGACCTGTTCGAGGTCGGCTTCAACCACTTCTTCCATGCGCAGGACCTGGTGTTCTACCAGCCGCACTCGGCGCCCGGGGTGTACGCGCGGGCCTTCCTGGACGGCCGCTTGAACGAAGCCGATCTGTCGTTCTACCGTCAGGAGATCGGCGCGCAGCGCGCAGGCGCCACCGGCCTGTCGAGTTACCCGCACCCCTGGCTGATGCCGGGTTTCTGGCAGTTCCCGACCGGCTCCATGGGCATCGGCCCCATCAGCAGCATCTACCAGGCGCGCTTCATGCGTTACCTGCAGCACCGCGGCCTGGCGCAGACAGCGGCACGCACGGTGTGGGGCGTGTTCGGCGATGGCGAGATGGACGAGCCGGAGAGCATGTCCGCCCTGACCCTGGCCGCTCGCGAAGGCCTGGACAACCTGGTCTGGGTGATCAACTGCAACTTGCAGCGCCTGGACGGCCCGGTGCGTGGCAACGGCCGCATCGTCGACGAGCTGGAAGCGCTGTTCGCCGGCGCTGGCTGGCACGTGATCAAGCTGGTCTGGGGCTCCGACTGGGACGGCCTGTTCGCGCGCGACCACGACGGCGCCCTGCAGCGCGCCTTTGCGCGCACCGTGGACGGCCAGTTCCAGACCTTTGCCGCCAAGGACGGCCGCTACAACCGCGAGCACTTCTTCGGGCAGGACCTGGAGCTGGCCGCGCTGGCCCAGGGGCTGACGGATGAACAGATCGACCGCCTCAAACGTGGCGGGCACGACCTGGTGAAGATCCACGCCGCCTATGCCGCGGCCCGGGCCCACCGCGGCCAGCCGGTGGTGGTGCTGGCGCAGACCAAGAAGGGTTACGGCATGGGCCAGTCGGGCCAGGGCCGCATGACCACGCACCAGCAGAAGAAGCTGGAGCGCGAGGACCTGCTGGCCTTCCGCAACCGCTTTGGCCTGCCGCTGAGCGATGCGCAGACCGAATCGCTGGCGTTTTTCCGCCCGGCCGACGACAGCCCTGAGCTGCAGTACCTGCACGCCCGCCGCGCCGCGCTGGGCGGCGCCATTCCGGCGCGTCGCGCCGAAGCCCCGGTGCTGCCGGTGCCGGCGCTGGGCGACATTGCCGCCTTTGCGCTGCAGGCCGACGGCAAGGAGATGAGCACCACGATGGCTTTCGTGCGGCTGCTCGGCGCTTTGCTGAAACACCCGGTGCTGGGCCCGCGTGTGGTGCCCATCGTGGCCGACGAAGCACGCACCTTCGGCATGGCCAATCTGTTCAAGCAGGTGGGCATCTACGCCAGTGCCGGCCAGCAGTACGAGCCCGAGGACATCGGCTCGGTGCTCAGCTACCGCGAAGCCAAGGACGGCCAGATCCTGGAAGAGGGCATCAGCGAAGCCGGCGCCCTGGCCAGCTGGACGGCCGCCGCCACCAGCTACAGCGTGCACGGCCTGGCGATGCTGCCGTTCTACATCTACTACTCGATGTTCGGCTTCCAGCGGGTGGGCGACCAGATCTGGGCCGCGGCCGACCAGCGTGCGCGCGGGTTCCTGCTGGGTGCCACTGCCGGCCGCACCACGCTGGGTGGCGAGGGCCTGCAGCACCAGGACGGCCACAGCCTGCTGGTGGCCGCGCAGGTGCCCAACTGCCGCGTCTACGAACCCGCCAGCGCGGCGGAGATGGCGGTGATCGTGCACCATGGCCTGCAGGCCATGCTGGCCGCGCAGCAGGACGTTTTTTACTACCTGACGCTGCAGAATCAAAACCAGGCACAGCCTTCGCTGCCGGCCGGCACCGAGGACCACATCGTGCGCGGCCTGGTGCGCGTGGCGGGCGAGCCCGGTGCACCGCTGCGGCTGCTGGGCTCGGGCACGCTGCTGGCCGAGGTGCTGGCGGCGGCACAGCTGCTGCAGGCCGATTGGGGTGTGGCCAGCGAGGTGTTCAGCGCAACCAGCTACAGCGAGCTGGCGCGCGAAGCCCGCGACGCCGAGCGCCACGCGCGCCTGCACCCGCTGGCGCCGCCGCCCAGCTGCCATCTGCGCGAGCTGTTGCCGGGCACTGCCCCCGTGGTGGCCAGCAGCGATTGGGTGCGCGCCTGGCCAGGGCTGATCGCGCCCCATCTGGACGCACGCATGCACATCCTGGGCACCGATGGCTTCGGCCGCAGCGACACCCGCGCTGCGCTGCGGGATTTCTTCGAGATCGACCGGCACCACGTGGTGGTGGCTGCGCTGGGGGCGCTGGGCCGGCAGGCGCAGGCGGCCGAGGCGATTGCACGTTACGGGCTGGATACCGACACAGCCGCGCCCTGGCGGCGTTGATCAGCGCGTGATCAACCGGTGATCAGCGGTCCCTGTCGTCCCCCAACAGTTCGGCCATGCGGGTCAGGACCCAGGCGCACTCGGCAGCGTCCAGGCCCAGGTCCAGCGCAGGCAGGCTGCGGGCGATGGTCTGCAGCACATCGGCCTGCGTGATGCCCAGCGACCAGCGCTGGGTCTGCGCCGTGTCCACCAGGCCCTGGGCCAGGTCTTCGCAGAGTTCGTAGCGCTGCGCGATGTGCTCACGCGTGGCGGTGGGCTTGTGTTTGCCGGGCGGGATGAAGAGGTCGATGAACGACCGCGGGATCAGGAGCTGACTGTCGTCCGACATGGGCGGATTGTGGCCCGTGCGGTGGAGCGGTTCAGCCCACCGCGTCCAGCAGCGCGCCGGCCATCTGGTCCTGCGTCTTGAACACCGCCAGGTTGGCCAGGAAGCTGTTCTTGGCCTGCAGCTGGCCCACCACGTCGTCGGCCAGGGCGGCGCCGGGCTGGGCCATGCGGCCCATCTGGGCCTGCGTGCCGCCACTTGGCAGCGCGGTCTGGCTGACGTGGCTGCGGCGGAAATCGGCTGTGCCGAGGTTGGCGATGTTGTGCGCATGCCCCTGCAGCCGCAGCTGCGCGGCCTGCATGCCGGAGGTGGCGATCGTGGCGACGTTGCCCATGCCCATAGCGTAGCGGGCGGGCGGCCACCGTGGGTGCGAAGGAAGTCACGCCGCTTGCGGGGCGCAGACTCAGCGCCGGGATTCGAAGCCGCGCTGCAGCAGGCAGAACAGCAGCAGCAGCGCGCCGATCACGATGCGCGTCCACCAGGAGCTGAGGCTGCCGTCGAAGGCGATCAGCGTCTGCAGGATGCCCAGGATCAACACGCCGAACAGCGTGCCGGCGACATAGCCCACACCCCCGCTCAGCAGCGTGCCGCCGATCACCACCGCGGCGATCGCGTCGAGTTCCATGCCGACGGCGTGCAGCCCGTAACCCGAAAGCGTGTAGAAGGTGAACACCACCCCCGCCAGCGCCGAGCAGAAGCCGCTGAAGGTGTAGACCAGCACCGTGGTGCGCGCCACCGGCAGGCCCATCAGCAGGGCCGAGGCTTCGTTGCCCCCCACCGCGTAGACCGTGCGGCCGAACTCGGTGGCATGCGCCAGCCAGATGCCGAGCGCCACCACCGCCAGCGCCAGCAGTGCGCTGACGGTGATCGACGCGTCCAGGCCCCACACGGGCACGCGTGCCTGCGACAGCGTGGCGTAGGTTTCGTTCGTGATGCTGATCGAGTCGATGCTGATCAGGTAACACAGGCCACGCGCCAGGAACATGCCAGCCAGCGTGACGATGAAGGGCTGCAGGCGGAAACGCTGGATCAGCCAGCCCATCACGGCGCCGAAGGCTGTGCCCATCAGCAGCACCAGGGGAATGGCCTGCGCAGCGCTCCACTGGTGCTGTTCGACCAGCGACGCCGAGACCATCGTGGTCAAAGCGATCACCGAGCCGACCGAGAGGTCGATGCCACCCGACAGGATCACGAAGGTCATGCCGACGCCGACGATGCACAGGAAGGCGTTGTCGATCAGCAGGTTCAGAAACACCTGCGCCGAGAAGAAGCCCGGGTAGGCCACCGAGCCGTAGCCGGCGGTGAGCAGGAACACACCGATGGTGCCCAGCAGCGGCACGTAGCGCGGGTCGAGTTTCAGCATCGGGTTCATCGCCGGGCCCCTGCCACCGGGCGTGTCACCCAGCCGCGCACGGCGGCGCGGAACTCGGCCGACTGCATCAGCACCACGGCAAACACCACCGCCGCCTTCACGACCATGTTGATCTCGGGGGGCACACCGATCGAGTAGATGGTGGAGGTCAAGGTCTGGATGATCAGCGCGCCCAGCACGCTGCCGGCCAGGCTGAAGCGGCCGCCCGTCAGCAGCGTGCCGCCCAGCGTGACGGCCAGGATCGCGTCCAGCTCCATCAGCATGCCGGCGTTGTTGCCGTCGGCGCTCTTCACGTTGGAGCTGATCACCAGGCCGGCGATGCCCGCCGCCAGGCCGCAGAAGGTGTAGACACAGACCGTGATCAGCCGCTCCTGCACCCCGGCCAGCCGCGCGGCGGCCGGGTTGATGCCGATGGTCTGGATGAACAGGCCCAGCGCGGTGCGTGTCACCAGCAGGTGCAGCACGCCCCAGACCACGGCGACGATGAACACCGCAAACGGCAGGCCGAGCAGGAAGCCGTTGCCGAGGAAGAAAAACGGCGGGTAATACACCGTGATGATCTGCCCGCCCGTCAGCAGCTGCGCGATGCCGCGGCCTGCCACCATCAGGATCAGCGTGGCGATGATGGGCTGCATGCCCACGCGGGCCACGAGAAGGCCGTTCCACAGCCCGCACAGCGCGGCCACGGCCAGCGCCGCCAGCAGGGCCACGCCCATCGGGAAGCGGCTGACGTGCAACGGCACACCGTCCTTCACCACCAGCTCGCCGCCAATCATCAGCGCCGCCACGGCAGCGGCGATGGCCACCGTGGCGCCAACCGAGATGTCGATGCCGCGGGTGGCGATCACCAGCGTCATGCCCAGCGCCACCAGCGCCAGCGGCGCGGCGCGGTTCAGGATGTCGATCACGCTGCCGTACAGGTGGCCGTCGCGCCACTGCAGCTGCCAGAAACCGGGGTTGAACACCGCGTTGACGGCCAGCAACAGCACCAGCGTGACGACGGGCCAGAACAGGCGGTGGCGGGTCAGGGCTTGCATGTTCAGGCCCGTGCGGCGATCAGGTGGTAGACGGCCTGCTCCGAGCTGTCGCCCGGCAGCTCGCCGACCTTGCTGCGGTCACGCAGCACGACGATGCGGTCCGACACGCGCACCACCTCGTCCATCTCCGACGAGATGAACAACACGGCCAGGCCGTCGCGCGCCAGGGCCAGGATCTGGTTCATGATTTCCTGCTTGGCCGCAACATCGATGCCGCGGGTGGGTTCGTCCAGGATCAGCAGCCGCGGCTCGGTGGCCAGCCAGCGTGCGAGCACGGCCTTCTGCTGGTTGCCACCCGACAGCAGTGCGATCGGGGTCTCGATGCTGGCAGTCTTGATGCCCAGCGCCTGCACAAAACGCTCGGCGATCTCGCGCTGGCGCGCTTGAGACAGGAACTTCCACAGCCCGAGCCGCGCCTGCAGCGCTAGCGCGATGTTCTCGCGCACCGAGAGTTCGGCCACGATGCCGTCGTGTTTGCGTTCTTCCGGGCACAGGCCCAGGCCGTGGCGGATGGCCTGGGCTGGGTTGTCGAAGCGCACCGGCTGGCCGTCGATCTGCAGCGTGCCGCTGTCGCAGCGGTCCAGCCCGAACAGCAGCCGTGCCAGCTCGGTGCGGCCCGATCCGAGCAGGCCGCCGACGCCGACCACCTCGCCGCGTTTCAGCGCCAGGTCCACCGGGTTCAGGTGGCCGCGGCGGCCCAGGCCGGTGGCCTGCAGCAGCACCGGGCCGGCCGCCGCACTGGCGGGGTGGTTGCGGCCCGCGGCCTCGCTCAGCTCGCGGCCCACCATCGCGGTGATCAGCGCCGCCGGCGGCAGGTCTGCCTTCAGGTATTCACCGACCAGCTCGCCGTTGCGCAGCACCGTGATGCGGTCGCTGATGGCGTACATCTGGTCGAAGAAGTGGGTGACGAACAGGATCGCCAGGCCCTCGTCGCGCAACTGGCGCAGCACCGTGAACAGGCGCTCTACCTCCTGCTCGTCCAGGCTGGAGGTGGGTTCGTCGAGGATCAGCACCTTGGCATCCACGCCGAGCGCACGCGCGATCGCCACCAGCTGCTGCACCGCCACCGGGTAGCTGGACAGCAGCTGCGTCACGTCGATGTCCAGGTTCAACCGGGCCAGCAGTGTGCGCGCTTCGGCCTGCATGCGCCGCCAATCGATGCCCCAGCCGCCGGCCGCGCCCTTGCGCGGGTAGCGGCCGGCAAAGATGTTCTCGGCCACCGAGAGGTTGGCGCAGAGGTTGACCTCCTGGTAGACGGTGCTGATGCCCAGCCGCTGGGCGGCGGCCGGTGAACCGGGGTGCACGGGCACACCGTTCAGCAGCAACTCGCCGCCGTCGGGCGGGTGCACACCCGTCAGCACCTTGATCAGGGTGGATTTGCCGGCGCCGTTCTGCCCCATCAGCGCATGCACCTCGCCGGCCCGCAAGCGCAGGTCCACCCGCGACAGCGCCAACACGCCGGTGAAGTGCCGCGTCAGACCACGCGCTTCGAGGACCACCGCACCGGCCAAGGCTCAGTACTTCCGCTTCGGGAACTCTTTGGCGGCCACTTCCATCGGGAAGATGCCTTCTTCGGTGACGATGCGCTTGGGCAGCGTCTTGCCGGCCTTCAGGTCTTTCACGGCCTGCATCAGCTGCGGGCCCAGCAGCGGGCTGCACTCGACGCTGACGTTCATCTTGCCGGCGATCATCGCTTCGAAGGCGCCCTTCACGGCGTCGACCGAGATGATGATGATGTCCTTCGCGGGTTTCATGCCGGCTTCTTCGATGGCCTGGATCGCGCCGATGGCCATGTCGTCGTTG
>JADMJD010000120.1 GCA_018780805.1 Rubrivivax sp.
GCTGGAAAACAACCTGATCAAGACGTTGAACCCCAAGTTCAACATCCTGTTCCGGGACGACAAGAGTTACCCGTATCTCAAGATCACCGGTACGCGCGGCGCCGATGGGGCAGGGGCCCCGTCGGCTTCCAGGTTCCCGCGCGTGGCCTACTACCGTGGCGCGGTCGACCGCAAACACCGCTACTTCGGCCCGTATCCCAATGCCTGGGCCGTCAAGCAGACCATCCAGCTGGTGCAGAAGGTGTTCCGCCTGCGCACCTGCGAGGACACGGTCTACAACCACCGCAGCCGGCCCTGCCTGCTGTACCAGATCCAGCGCTGTTCGGCGCCGTGTGTGAACTTCGTCAGCGCCGAGGACTATGCGCGTGATGTGCACGATGCCGAACGTTTCCTGCTCGGTGCGGCCGACGAGGTGGTGCAGGACCTGCAGTCGAAGATGATGGCCTGGGCCGAGGCGCTGGAGTTCGAGAAGGCCGCCGAGCTGCGCAACCGCATCAGCGCGCTCTCCAAGGTGCTGCACCAGCAATCGATGGACGAGAGCAGCCTGTCGGCGTCGGAGAAAGACGTGGACATCCTGGCCGTCAAGGTGGCCGGAGGCCGCGCCTGCGTGAACCTGGCGATGGTGCGTGGCAGCCGCCACCTGGGCGACCGCGCGTATTTTCCGGCCCATGTGGACGAGGGCACGGTGTTTGACGCCGAAGAGGCGGAAGAAGGCGCCGTGGCGCGCAGCGCCGAAGTCCAGGTGCTGGAAGCCTTCCTCGTCCAGCACTACGTCGGCCAGCCGGTGCCGCCGCTGCTGGTGCTCAGCCACCCGGTGGACGAGGCCCTGGTCGAGGCCCTGGCCACCACGGCCGGCACCCGTGTGCGCACCGTGTCCCAACCGCGTGAGCAGCGCCGCATCTGGCTGGAGATGGCGGCCAAGGGCGCCGAGCTGGCGCTGGCCCGGTTGTTGGCCGAAGAAGGCTCGCAGCGCGAGCGCACACGCGCGCTGGCCGAGGCGCTGGACCTGGACACCCCCGACCTGGACACCTTGCGCATCGAGTGTTTCGACATCAGCCACACCGCGGGCGAAGCCACGCAGGCATCGTGTGTGGTGTTCCAGAACCACGCCATGCAGAGTGCCGAGTACCGCCGCTTCAACATCACCGACATCACTGGCGGCGACGACTACGCCGCGATGCGCCAGGTGTTGACGCGGCGTTATGCCAAGCTGGCCGAGGCCGCGGCCGCCGGCAGTACCCTGAGTGGCAAACAACGCCTGCCCGACCTGGTGCTGGTGGACGGCGGCAAGGGCCAGGTGAGCATGGCGCGTGGTGTGTTCGAAGAGCTGGGCCTGGACCTGTCGCTGATCGTGGGTGTCGAAAAAGGCGAGGGCCGCAAGGTGGGCCTGGAAGAGCTGGTGTTTGCCGACGGCCGGCCCAAGGTCTATCTCGGCCATGATTCGGCCGCGCTGATGCTGGTGGCGCAGATCCGCGACGAAGCGCACCGTTTTGCCATCACCGGCATGCGCGCCAAACGTGCCAGCGTGCGCACCGGCGGCAGTGCACTGGAAGAGATTCCGGGTGTCGGCCCGCGCAAACGTGCGCGGCTGCTGCAGCGTTTTGGTGGCGTGCGGGGCGTGGGCAGCGCCAGCGTCGACGACCTGGCCAGCGTCGAAGGCATTTCAAAGGACCTGGCCGAGGAGATCTACCGTGCGTTGCATTGACCCCCGACACCTGGCCGCCGTGGCCGGCGCCTTGTTGCTGGCCGGCTGCGGCCAGACGCCCGCGCCTTCGCCCGCCCCCGTGAGCACCGCCACCCCCGCCACCAGCGCGGCAACCCGACCCAGCCCCGCACCGGCCACCGCGGCCAAGCCGGTGCTGCCACCGGCCGGCAAGGCCCGTGACTGGAACCATTTCAAGCGCGAAGCCGCGCTGCGCATCGTCGCGGCCAACGCCGGCCGCACCTACGATGGCCCGGTGCCCGAGCCGCTGTTGGCCATTCCCGTGCTGGAGGTGGAACTGGAGGCCGACGGCCGCGTGCGCAGCGTGCGAGTGATGCGCCACCCCACGCAGGCCAAGGACACCACGCAGTTGGCCATCGATGCCGTGCACCGTGCGGCACCGTTTGGCCCGGTGGCACACCTGCCGCGGCCCTGGAAATTTGCCGAGGTGTTCCTCTTCAACGACGAGCGCCGCTTCAAGCCGCGTACCCTGGACGAGTAGGCCGCAGGCCCGTCATCACAATCGGCAAGAATGCGCCCATGTTCTTCAATCTGCCGACCCTGCTGACCTGGGCGCGCATCGTCGCGATCCCGTTGATCGTCGGTGTGTTCTACCTGCAGCTGGATGCGCCCACGCGCAACCTGATTGCGACCACCCTGTTCGTGGTGTTTGCGCTGACCGACTGGGCCGACGGCTGGCTCGCGCGCAAGCTCAACCAGACCTCGGCCTTCGGCGCGTTTCTCGATCCGGTGGCCGACAAGTTCCTGGTCTGTGCGGCACTGCTGGTGCTGGTGCACCTGGACCGCGCCGACGTGTTTGTCGCGCTCATCATCATCGGCCGCGAAATCGCGATCTCGGCGCTGCGCGAGTGGATGGCGCAGATCGGCGCCGCGCGCAGCGTGGCGGTGCACATGCTGGGCAAGGTCAAGACCACGGTGCAGATGGTGGCCATCCCCTTCCTGCTCTACGACGGCGCGTTGTTCGGTGTCATCGACACCCGCCTGTGGGGCACGGTGCTGATCTGGATCTCGGCCGTGCTGACGGTGTGGTCCATGGTGTATTACCTGCGCAAGGCCCTGCCCGAGATACGCGCCAAGGTTCGATGAACGGCCTGCGATGAACGAAGCCCCGCTCATCCGGGCCATGCCCTGGGTGTTCGTCGGCATCTGGAGCACGGGATTCGTCGTCGCGCGCTTTGGCATGCCCCACGCGCCGCCGCTGACCTTCCTGGCCTGGCGGTTTGCGCTGTCGGTGCTGGCCTTCGGGGTGTGGATCGTGTTCAGCCGCGCCGCCTGGCCGCGCGGGCGGGCGCAGTGGGGCTGGCTGATGCTGACCGGCGCCTTGGTGCACGGTGGTTACCTGGCCGGTGTCTGGTCGGCCGTCAAGCTGGGGCTGGGCGCGGGCACGACGGCGCTCATCGTCGGCCTGCAGCCGGTGCTCACCGCGCTGTGGGTCTCGTGGGCCGGCAGCGAACACCGCATCGCGCCGCGACAATGGCTGGGACTGGCGCTCGGCCTGGCCGGGTTGCTGCTGGTGGTCTGGCACAAGCTGGGTGTGGGCGAGGTGCAGGCCGGCAACCTGGCGCTGGCCCTGGCGGCCTTGGCCTGCATCACCGTGGGCACCCTGGTGCAGAAGCGTTTTGTCACGCCTTGTGACGTGCGCACCGCCAACACCGTGCAGCTGCTCGGTGCGCTGGTGCTGACGGTGCCGCTGGCGGTGTTGCTGGAGACCGAGCCGATGCACCTGCACCCCGAACTGCTCGGGGCCATGGCCTGGTCGGTGCTGGTGCTCACGCTCGGGGGCAGCTCCTTGTTGTACCTGCTGATCCAGCGTGGTGCGGCCACCCGCGTCACCAGCCTGATGTATCTGGTGCCACCGTGCACCGCCTTGCTGGGCTGGGCCTTGTTTGACGAGGTGTTGACCGGGGGGGTGGGCCTGGGTTTGCTGCTCACCGCGGTGGGTGTGGGCCTGGTTGTACGAGAGCCTGTGCGAGAGCCTGCGCAAGAGCCTGTGCGTAGAATCGATCCTCCCCTTGACACCCAAGGGGAGCGACGGCTGTAATGGATTCGACAGGGGTGCGGCTGAGCTGACTCAAGACACAGCGCCGGGCCCTCCGCAAAGACCCAACATCACCCACCCGACATCCTTGAGGGGGACCCCACAGTGAACAAGACCGAGCTGATCGAACACATCGCCAAACAGGCCGACATCTCCAAGGCTGCGGCCACGCGGGCCCTGGAGGCGCTGATTGGCGGCGTGAAGACCACGCTGAAGAAAAACGGCAGTGTCTCGATCGTCGGTTTTGGCACCTTCACGGTCACCAAGCGCGCGTCGCGCACCGGCCGCAACCCGCGCACCGGCGACGCCATCAAGATCAAGTCCGCCAAGGTGCCCAAGTTCCGCCCGGGCAAGGGCCTGAAGGACCACCTGAACTGACCGTGTGCACCGGGTGCTTAGCTCAGCCGGTAGAGCGGCGCCCTTACAAGGCGTAGGTCGGCGGTTCGAACCCGTCAGCACCCACCAAACACAGCAAACAAACCCCTGATCTAGAATCTGGGGCCGCATCAAGAAACAAGGCGAACTGCGGTTCGCCTTTGTCATTTCTGGGCACAGCGCTGGCTGTGCACATTTCCGAGACCTGCACCGATGTTCGATTTTGTTCGCCAACACTCCCGGTTGATGCTCGGCCTGATCGTGCTGCTCATCATCCCGTCGTTTGTGTTTTTTGGCATCGACGGTTATTCGCGCATGTCCGAGGGTGGCAACGCCACCGTGGCCAAGGTGGACGGCAAGGCCGTCACGCAGGCTGAATGGGACATGGCCCACCGCCGTGCCGTTGAGAACATGCGCCAGCGCATGCCCGGTGCCGACGCCAGCCTGTTCGACAGCCCACAGGCCAGGCAGCAGTCGCTCGACGGCCTGGTGCGCGAACGTGTGCTGCTGGCCGCGGCCAACAGCGCCCACCTGTTCCCCACCGACGAACGCCTGCAGCGCCTGTTTGTCACCGACCCGCAGTTCGCCGCCATCCGCAACCCCGATGGCACGGTGCGCAAGGAGCTGCTCGTGGCCCAGGGCATGAGCTCGGAGATGTTCGCGCAGCAGCTGCGCACCGACTACGGCATGCAGCAGGTGATGGGCGGTGTGGCGCGTTCTACCGTGGCCCCGGCGGCCGTGGCCGCCGCCGGCCTGGACGCGCTGCTGCAGCAGCGTGAGGTGCAGGTGGAGCGCTTCGACGCCGCGGTCTACCGTGCCAAGGTGGCCCCCACCGACGCCGAGCTCGAAGCCTGGCACAAGGCCAACGCCAGCCAGTTCCGCGCGCCCGAGCAGGCCAACATCGAGTACGTGGTGCTGGACGTGGCCGGCCTGGCCAAGGACGTCGCCGTGCCCGAGGCCGACCTGCAGCGCTACTACGACGAAAACGCCAGCCGCTACACCGTGGCCGAAGAACGCCGTGCGCGCCACATCCTGATCAAGGCCGAGAAGGACGCCCCCGCGGCCGACCGTGCCAAGGCCAAGGCCCGGGCCGAAGAACTGCTGACCCAGGCCCGCGCCAAACCGGCGGAGTTTGCCGCGCTGGCCAAGGCCAACTCGCAGGACGAAGGTTCGGCTGCCCAGGGCGGGGATCTCGATTTCTTCGGCCGCGGCGCGATGGTCAAACCCTTCGAAGACGCGGTGTATGCGATGAAGGCGGGCGAGATCAGCCCGGTCATCGAAACCGACTTCGGCTACCACATCATCCAGTTCACCGAGCAGCGTGGCGGCCAGAAGAAGGCGCTGGCCGAGGTGCGGCCCGAGATCGAAGCCGAGGTGCGCAAGACCCTGGCGCAGCGCAAGTACGCCGAGGCCGCAGAGCAGTTCAGCAACATGGTCTACGAACAGGCCGACACGCTGCAGCCGGTGCTCGACAAGTTCAAGCTCGAGAAGCGCACCGCCAGCGTGCAGCGCCAGCCGGCGCCGGGTGCGGCCGGTCCGCTGGCCTCGGCCAAGCTGCTGGAGGCCGTGTTCAAGGAAGACACGCTGCGCAACAAACGAAACACCGACGCAGTGGAAGTCGGCACCAGCCAGCTGGCCGCCGCGCGGGTGCTGAGCTACCAGGCCGAGCGCACGCTGCCGCTGGCCGAGGTGAAGCCGCTGGTGTTGTCCCGTGTGGCCGCCGAGCAGGCCGCGGCGCTGGCGCGCAAGGATGGCGAACAACGCCTGGCCGAAGCCAAGGCCAAGCCCGAGCTGACGCTGCCCGTCAGCGCCACCATCTCGCGTGCGCAGCTGCAGAACCTGCCGCGGCCGGTGGTGGAAGCCGCGCTCAAGGCCAACCCAGACCAGCTGCCCGCCACCGTGGGTGTGGACCTGGGCACCGAAGGGTATGCCGTGCTGCGTGTGGCCAAGGTGCTGCCGCGTGACCCGGCCGCCGCGGGTGGCGAGGCCGCGCTGCGCCAGCAGTTCGCCCAGGCGCTGACCACGGCGGAGACGCAGGCGTATTACGAGTCGCTGAAGAAGCGCTACAAGGTGACCGTGTCGCCGCCCGCAGCTGCAGCGTCGGCGCCCTGATCACAGAGGGTGCGCCACGCGCTATAATGCGCGGCTCTGCGGTGGCTGTAGCTCAGTTGGTAGAGTCCCAGATTGTGATTCTGGTCGTCGTGGGTTCGAGTCCCATCAGCCACCCCAAATAACACCGGGCACAGCCCTTCCAGCGGCCCCTCATCGCAAGGTGAGGGGCCGTTGTCGTGGGGGGTGCGTGCAAAGCGATTGCTGCGGCTTGTCGTCGTGATCGACGAATCGAAAGAGTGCGGTCCGGGCGGGGCTTTCGCCATCAGCGGCAGGCCCCTCGGTGCGCGCCTGGCGGCTGCAGCGCACCCTAAACAGGGTGCAGGCCGCTCACGAGACCAGCCTGGTCCACGGGTCGATCAACCCAACCTTGCAGTTCCGGAAATCGCTGGTGTTCCGGGTGGCCAGTCGGGCGCCAGCCCGCCTGGCGATGGCCGCGATCTGTGCATCGAACTGGGAGATGGGCCGACCCATCTCACGTCGCCCACTGATGATCTCGACACAGGCATCGACCGCTGCCGAATCGAAGGGCAGGATCCTGCCGGCGAAGTCCTCGGAGAACATCGCCCCGAGAGCCACCTCCAGGGCCTTGCGCCGTTTGCCGGCTGGCAGCAGCCGGGCGCCGAGCATCATCTCCGCTTGGGTGACGGCGCTGACAAACAGGCTTTCGGGCGGTTGCTCGGCGAACCAGGCCAGCACGGCGGGCGCCGGCTGGCTTCTGAGAAGTTCGGACAGCACGTTCGTGTCCAGCAGCGTGCTCATCGACGCCCCGCTCCAGGCTTGCGAACCTTGGTGCGTGGTGCGGCGGGCGAGTCCTCGAACCGCGGTGGCTCGTTGGGCGGCTCACGGGGCTCCAGGGCGAGTTGAACGTCGCCCAACGCCGCGAAGCGGAAGCGGATCCTGCTGCCCAGATCCTCGATCGGTGCGGCGGTTTCCTGCAGCGCGGCGCGCAGGATCTGGCGCGCCTCCTCTTCCATGGATCGATTGCGGGCCGCAGCACGCAGTCTCAGACGGCTCTTGAGCGAATCTTCCAGGTTGCGGATCGTGAGTGTTCCCAGGTGGGTCTCCATTGCTGGCGAAGACTTCAATGATAGCAATGACAGCATTTGATCGGGCGCGGGGCAGGCGCGAGGTGGTCCGTTGCGGGCCGGCTGGAGGCGGCCGTCGACACCGCCGGTTCGAGACATCGCGCGCCGCTGGCGAGCGCCTGGCGGGTTCAGTCCGGAGGCGACAGAACGTCCAAGAAATTTGACACTTCTTCAGGTCAACCTGTGGACCTCTCCAAGCTGGGCACCATCATCCGCGAGCGCCGCGGGGCGCTGGGACTGGCGGAGTCCCGGCTGGCGCCGCTGAGAGGGCTTTCGCGGCAGGCGCTGGTCGGCCTGGAAGCGGGCGCGCTGAGCGATCTGGGATTCAACCGGGTGGCCCAGGTGCCGGCCGTTCCGGGGCTGGACCTCGATCCGCCCAGCCTGGCAGCGCGCGCCCGGAAGCGGGGCCTGTGGATGGCGGCGAAGTACGCCAGCGTGCGCTACGTCCAGCAGGTGCCGCCCGATACGCTCGGCCACGCGCTGGTGAACGGCAGCGTACCGAAGGGCGACGCGGCCCATCTGACGCACGTGCTTGACGAGGCACCGGTGCACCTGATGGTGATGGCCGTGGCGGAAGCCGCCGCGAGCGGGGGCGTGGCGCCCACGGCCGTGTGGCGCCACGTTGCGAAGCTCGCGAGGACATTGCGCGTGGTTGCCAGTGACGCGCCCGACCACCCTGGGCTGGCCTGGTCCTGTCATCGAGGCGGTCGCCTGGCCGCTCCAGCGCCTGGGCCGACGCGATGTTCCAGGCGCCCGCGCCAGGGTCCTCCCCAGGGCCGGTCAGCCGTCCAGCCGCCCGTGGAACGCGGCGGTGTTCTGCTTCCAGTAGGCCGCCGCGCGAAGCGCCTCGCGTGGCTGCCGGTGTTTGCCGAGCACGATCTCACGCGCCTGCGCCACCACGCGTGCTTCGCCGGCCAGCCAGGCCAAGCCGTCGCCCGCGGGCCGACACATCGCCGGCCAGCAGATGCCAGGCGTGGTCGCTGAGGATGATCATCGAGCCGCGCGGCCCGCCGATCATGGCCGGCTTCAGCCGCGCCGAGTGCGACACGCTGCTGGCGCTGCGGGAACGCATGCGCCCCAACCTCGGCGGGTGAGCGCCCGCCGGGTTCGTTCACTGCTGCTCAGCCTTCGGTGGCGCGCCGGACCAGCTCGTCGGCAGTGCCGTCGTGCCGGAAGCCCAGCGCCAGCGCGTTGTGCGTGCCCAGCGGCGGGTACGACGCAAACAGCCGCTGCACACGTTCCTGCGGTTCGTAGCGCACGAGCGCTGCACGATCGGCGCCGTGCACACGCGCGAGCGCCTCGACCACGCTGCGCATCGACAGCTGCAGCGCCGGCATCTGCACGACGCGGCCGGCATCCAGCACGGCCGGGTCCAGCGTGGCCGCGTGCAGCAGGTTGTCGACGCAGGCCTGCACCGAGATCCACCACGCCGTGCCTTCCGCCTGCACCGGCAATACCACCGGTTCGCCCGCGCGCAGCTGCCAGAACAGCCGGCTCATGAAAGCCGACATCAGCCCCGCGCCGTCGCCCGGCCGCGCGACGACGCCTGGCAAGCGCAGCGCGCAGACCTCGGCCCAGCCGCGCCGCGCGGCGTCGGCCAGCAGGATCTCGGCCGCGCGCTTGTGCGCGCCGTAGCTGAGCGCCGGGTGCGTGGGGGTGTGCTCGTCGGCCCACGCGGGCACGGGGTCGCCGTAAACGGCCACCGTGCTGGCGAACACGAAACGCGGCCTGCCGCCTTGGTGGCGCAGCAGCTCCACCATCTGCAGCGTGGCGTCGAGGTTCACGCGGCGTGCCCCCAGCGGGTCTTGCTCGGCCGCGCCGCCGGGCACGCTGGCCAGGTGGAACACCGCGTCCGGCGGCTGCGCGAGCACGCGTTCCAGCACGCCGGGTTCGGCGATCGAGCCCGCCACCGGCAGCAGGCGCGGGTCGGCGGGCAGGGCGTCGAGCCGGAGGTCGCTGGCGACGAGCGTGGCGAGCGCGCGCCCGCCCAGGCCCTGGGCCAGCAGACGGCGCACGAGCACTCGGCCGATGAAGCCGGCGGCCCCGGTGACGAGCACGTGCATGCGCTTCAGCCCGGCCGCACGACGCGCTGGTCGATCACGCCGAACGGTCCATCGCGCCCATCCTCGAAGCGGGCCTGCATGCACACGCGGTCGCCGAAGCGCATGAAGCCGGTGCGGATCTCGCCGAGGTCGATCTTCTCGATCACGCGCCGCTCGGCGATGCAGGCCGAGCCCGCGCTGCGCGCCACGTTCGACACCGTGCCCGAGCCGACGATGCAGCCCGCGCTGAGCCGGCGCGTGCGTGCCGCGTGGGCCACGAGGTGGCCGAACGAGAAGTTCATCTCGCCGCCGTGCGGCTGGCCAAAACGTTCGCCGTTCCACAACACGTGCAAGGGCAGGCACACGCGGCCGTCGCGCCAGGCGTCGCCCAGCTCGTCGGGCGTGACGGCAAGCGGCGCGAAGGCCGTGGAAGGTTTGGCCTGCAGGAAGCCGAAGCCGGTTTTCATCTCGTGCGGGCCCAGCGCGCGCAGGCTCCAGTCGTTCACCTGCACGACCAGCCGCACGCAGGCCAGCGCCTGCGCCGGCGTGGCGGCCATCGGCACCGGCCCGCAGACGACGCCGAACTCGCCTTCGAAGTCGATGCCGTCGGCCTCGCTGGGCAGCGGCACATCGTCACAGGGCCCGAGGAAGTCGTCGCTCGCGCCCTGGTACATCACGGGCACGGTGTCGAAGTCGGGGATCGGCGGCGTGTTGAAGGCCTGCTCCATCAGCCGGCCATGGTTGAGGAAGGCCGAGCCGTCCAGCCACTGCGGGCTGCGGGGCAGCGGTGCGGCGCAGGCGTGCGGTTCGAAGGTGATGGCAGCGGCGGCCGCGCCGGCGTTCAGCGTGTCGCTGGCCTGCTGCAGGCGGCCGTGCACCGCATCCCAGCGCTGCAGCGCATCGAGCAGGCTGGTGGCGATGTGTGGCACCGGCAGCGCGCGGGCGCCGTCGCGCGAGACGATCACGAGGCGGCCGTCGAGCGTGCCGTCCTTCAGCGTGGCGAACTTCATCGTGTGAATCCCTTCAGGGGCGCTGCGCGAGCGCAGCGGCAATGCCCGGTTCGTAACGCCCGTCCACCAGCACGAACAGCATGCGGCATGGCTTGCCCGAGCGGTTGGCCCAGGCGTGGTTGGTGCCGCGCTGCACGACCACGCTGCCGGGCTTGAGCAGCACCTCGGAGTGATCCAGCACCAGCGTCAGCTCGCCTTCGATGACCACGCCGTAGTCCACCGACTCGGTGCGGTGCATCAGCGGGTGCGGCGACTGCGCCTGCACGGTGGAGATGTTTTCGTCGCCGGCCTGCGTGAACGCCGCCTTCATGCGCGTGGCGCCCTGCGCCAGGAACTCGGGTGTGTCGGGCGGGATGTCGACGAAGCGGATGCGCGTGCCCAAGGCCGGCGGCGGCAGCCTCAGCGGTGCGAGCGTGGGATCGGCGCCGTTGTCCACGGGCGCGGGCGACGCTGCCGTGCTCCACACCTCGTGGAACAGCGTGCCGGGGATGGCGCTGATTTCGACCACGGTGGGCAGCGGGCCGTTGTGGGTGACGATGGCCTTGGCCTGCTCGTCGTGGCCGGTGACGACACGGTGGATGGGTGTCATGTGTGGGTCCTCTCAGCCGCGCAGGGCTTCTGGAAAGGCCCGCAGCAAGGTCGAATAACGATCCACCTCGCGGGCGTAGAAGCGGCCGGCTTCGGCCAGCGACAGGGCCGGCACGGGGTCGCTGCCGGTGGAGCGCGACCAGGCCAGGAACTCGGCGTCGCGTGTCATCTCCAGCCACCAGGCGTGCAGGCGCTGCTGCACCTCGGGTGGGGTTTCGCGGCGCACCAGCAGGCCGCCCCAGACGTCGTAGTCGAAGCGCTCGAAGCGTTTGTCGCCGGCAACCAGCGTAGGAAAGTTCGGGAACATCGTCGATGGCCGCGGTGTGCTGACCCCCAGGGCCCTGATGCGGCCCTGCTCCAGCAGCGTCACCGTGTGGCCGGCCAGCGGCAGGAAACACAGGTCCACCTGGCCGGCCGCTACGTCCTGCATCATCGGCGGCACACCCCGGTAGGGCACCAGCGTCAGGCTCAGCTTGGCGGTCTTCTGCAGGTCCAGGCTCATCAGCTGGATCAGCGAGCCCGGGCCGATGTGGCCGATGCTCAGCGGCTTGTCAGCGCTGGCCGCATGGCGCAGCAGCTCAGCCAGGTTTGCGGCCGGCAGCCCCGCGCGACAGCACAGCACATAGGCCACGCGGCCGAAGCTGGCCAGCAGCGAAAAGTCGTCGGCCTTGTAGCGCACGGCGGGCATGGTCAGCGGGCTCAGCACCAGCTCGGTGGGTGTGCCCACCAGCATGGCGTGGCCATCGGCCGGCATCTGCATCAGCCGCGCCACGCCCAGCGAACCGCCGGCGCCGCCCAGGTTTTCCACCAGCACCGGCTGGCCGAAGGCCTTCTGCAGCGGCACCTGCAGGCGGCGGGCCATGGCGTCCGACGGTGCACCGGCGGGCCAGGGCACCATGAGCGTGATCGCGCGTGAAGGAAAGGCTGCGGGCTGGGCCTGCGCGCGCGCAGACGTTGCAACGAATGGGCTGGCCAGCGTGGCCGCGAGGGCGGCGAGGCTGTGGCGACGGGTCGGGTGCATGCGTGTCTCCTGTGGCCTGGGGCGTCAGGCTTCTTCGAAGATCGCCACCGCCCGCGTCCAGCCCGCAGACGCACCGCGGATCTTGTGCGGGAAGCAGCTGATGGTGAAGCCGTGCGGCGGCAATGCCTCCAGGTTGTGCAGCTTCTCGAGGTGGCAGTAGCCGATGTCGCGGCCGGCCTTGTGGCCTTCCCAGATCAGGCTCTTGTCGCCGGTCTCGGCCACCTTCTTGGCGGTGTACGAAAACGGCGCGTCCCAGCTCCAGGCGTCGGTGCCGGTGAGGCGCACGCCACGCTCCAGCAGGAACATCGTGGCCTCGTAGCCCATGCCGCAGCCGGCACCGAGGTAGTCCTTGTGGCCGTAGCGCGAGCCGGCCCGGGTGTTGACGACCACGATGTCCAGCGGCTGCAGTTCGTGGCCGATGCGCTCGAGCTCCGCCTCGACATCGGCCGCCGTGGCCACGTAGCCATCGGCGAAGTGCCGGAAGTCCAGCTTCACACCGCGCTGGAAGCACCACTCCAGCGGCACCTGGTCGATGGTGATGCTGGGGCGGCTGCCGCCGTTCTTGGCGTCCTGCGTGGAGTGGAAGTGCCAGGGCGCGTCGAGGTGCGTGCCGTTGTGCGTGGTCAGCGTCACCCACTCGGCGGCGGCGGCCTCGCCGTCGGGGTAGTCCTCGGGTGTCGTGCCCGGCAGCATGGCCATGAACTCGGGCAGCGTGTCGGCGTGTTTCTGGTAGGTGATCTTCGGCGCCAGCGGCGGCGGGTCGGAGAGCACGTCGTTCTCGAGGTAGATCGAGAGGTCGACGAAGCGGCGTTGCGGCTTGATGGGCTTCATGCCACCGCTCCTTCAGCCCGCGCCGAGGCCTGGGCCGGCAGACGCGAGAAGCAGAACACCGCGATGACCGCGATCAGCGCCGCCGCCAGCGCCAGGCTGCCGTAGCCGAAGAACTTGACCAGCGTGCCGCCGAGGATGGGGCCGATGGCCGCGCCCGTCATCATCATCGCCGGCGTGGCCGCGAGGGCCCGGCCGCTGGGCTCCAGCCGCGCCAGCAGGCCGAAGGCGAAGGTGTGCGTGAAGATCATCACCGCCGCAAACACCGCGGCCGCTGCCGCGTAGGGCGCGAACACGGTGGACTGCATGATCAGCGCCACCAGCAGCGCCTGCAGCACGGGCCCGGTGAGCATCACGCTGCGGGCGTTCCAGCGTTTCTCCAGCACCGCCGCCAGCGCGGCGGGGAACAGGTTGACGATGGACAGCGTCACCAGCACGCCGGTGACGGCGGCGGTGCCGAATTCGCGCGCATGGCCCACACGCTCCAGGAAGGCGAAGGTCATGGCCTGCACCAGCCCCATGCCGGCGATGCCGACGATGCCGAACCACACGGCCTTCGGCAGCGGCGCCGGTGGCGTGTTCGTGCGCGACGCGTTCTCGCCACCTTCCACCTGCGGGAAGGCCAGCAGCGCCACCAGCGCCGCCACCGCCATCACGGTGGCGAAGGCCTGGAACAGCGCCGGCCCGCCGATCTTGCCGAGCAAGGGCGGCACGATGGCAAAGAAGGCCACCGCAAACACGCCCAGCGCCATGCCGACGATCGCAAACAGCCGGTGCGGGTTGCCACCGCGCGCGATGGTGCCGTGCGTGACGCTGAGCGCCGCGCCCGAGGCCAGGCCGGCCACGGCGTGCGCCAGCGCCATGCCGGCAAAGTCATGCAGCGTCGAGGCCATGAAGAAGGCCACGGCCGAGCTGCCGAAGCCCAGCACCGCGATGGCGCGCCGCGGCAGGCGCCCGAACATCGGCGCCAGCAGCACGCTGGCCACCACCGCCGCGGCCAGGAACAGCGTGGCCAGGCCGCCGGCCTGCTGCGGGTCGAATCGGTAGTGGCCCATCAGCGTGCCCACCCACAGCGGCAGCGCCACCAGGTCCACCATGCCGGCGCAGTGCGCCACCATCAGCGCCAGGCGGCCGCGCGGTGAATCGATCTTGATCATGTCGTGTCTCCTGAAGACGCAAGTTCAGATGGGCTGCGCCAGCGCGATCAGCGAGGCGCGCATGATCTGCGCGTGTTCTTCCTTGTCGCCGCCGGTCATCTCGATCTCGCCCAGGCGCAGCGAGTTCTCCACCACCATGCGGCAACGCTCCCAGCGGCGCGCCTCAAAGGCGGCCAGGGCCTGGGTGACGCCGGCATGGCGCTCCAGTTCTTCGGCCAGCACGAGGGCATCCTCGATGCCGATGCAGGCACCACTGGCCAGGTGCGGCGTGGTCGCGTGCACGGTGTCGCCGATCAGCACCGCGCGGCTGGTGAACCAGGGGCGTGGCATCAGCAGGGCCTCGAGCGGGCGGAACACGATCTGCGAATCGGGCCCGATCTGCTCGCGGATGCCTTGCAGCAGCGGCGCCGGGAAGGGCGCGAGCAAGGCCCGCAGCTTCTCCACGAACGTGGCCGGGTCCACGTGCTCGTTGTTCGGCCGGTGTTCGGTGAGGAACAGGTACATCAGCTCCTTCGACACCGGGTTCACGCCGGGCTTGACGCGGCCCATCCACATCATCGCGCCCTGCACCTCGGGCGGTCGCGGCAGCACCGCGCGCCACACCGCCTGGCCGCTGTAGCGCGGCTGGGGTGCGCCGGGGAACAGCACCTCGCGTGTCTTGGAATACAGGCCGTCGGCGCCGATGACCAGGTCGTAGCGGCTGCGCCGGCCGTCGCTGAAGTCCACGTCCACGCCTTCGACGTCCTGCACGATGCGCGTGAAGCTGCAGCCCAGGTGCACCTGCGCGCCCGAGGCGCGCGTGGCGTCGGCCAGGATGCGCGCCAGCACCGGCCGCAGGATCGCGCCGCTGCCCGGCACGTCGGGGCCGGCCACGCGCGGCGTGGGCAGCGTGGCCAGCGGCGAGCCGTCGGGCAGCAGGGCCTGCAGGCCGTCGGAGCCGCAGCCTTCGCGCAGGAAGGCGTCCAGGATGCCCAGCTGCTTGAAGGCACGCAGCGTGGGGCCGCCCAGGCTGATGCCGGCGCCGTAGTTGCGCCAGCCGGGATCGAGCTCGACGAGGTCGACCTCGGCGCCGCGTTTGCGCAGCTCGATGGCGGCGGACATGCCGGAAAAGCCGCCGCCGATGATGAGGATGCGTCGGGCTGCGAGTGTCATGGTGTTGTCTCCTCTGGGGCGGTGACGAGGTGGACCTCGCCCGCGCCGGTGATGGTCAGCGGCACCGGCGTCAGCGCCTGGCCCAGGCAAGGCCCGAGCGTGCACAGGCCGGTGTGGATCTCGAACTGCGCGCCATGGGCGCCGCAGACGATGCGGTCGCGCGCGGCGTTGAGGTAGGCGTGTGGCCGCCAGGCCAGCGCCGCGCCGTGGTGCGGGCAGACATTGCGCCACGCGTGCAAGGCATCGCCATGCCGCACGATGAACAGCGTGTCGCGCTCTCGGCCCTGCAGCGCGAAACCGCGTGCATCGCCGTCGGGCAGCTCATCGAGGTGGCACAGGCGCATGGCTTGTGTGTGCTCAGGGCTTGGCACCGGGCGGCGGGCTGTCCCGGTGAGCGGGTCCGCCTGGCGGCGGACTGTCCCGGTGACCGGGTCCGCCTGGCGGCGGACCCGAGGGCGCCCACTTCTCGCGGTACTGGAACAGGAAGGCCTGCGACGTGTCGGCGCCCATGCCGGCTTCGCGCGCGGTCCACGTGTCGTCGTGCAGGTCCATGTCGGCGTCGTACTCCACGTGGCAGCCCAGCGGCGAGTTGAAGTACCAGAACCAGTTGCTGCCGTACAGGTGCCGGCCCGGGCCCCAGAAGCTCTGGTAGCCCTTCTCGACGAAGCGCGTGCCGGCCAGCAGCACCTCGGTGGGGCCGCCCATGTGGAAGGTGAAGTGCTCGCAGCCCAACATGTGCGGCGGCGTCTGGATGAAGAACAGTGTGTGGTGGTCCAGCGTGCCCGCCGGCCGCAGAAAGGGGCCGACGCCGGTGAAGCGGTCGGTGCAGACGAAGCCCAGGCGCGTGTAGAAGGCCTCAGCCTTGGCCGCGTCGGGCACGAAGTAGACGACGTGCGACAGCGAGCGCGGCAGCGCCGGCATGTCGGGTGTGATGCCGATGCCGTTGGGGCCGCGCTGTGGCGCGGCGCCGGGGGCGTTGACGGTTTCGGCGGGCAGCGTGATCGGCCGGCGCACGCTCACCTGGAAGGCCAGCGCAAAACCCATGTCGTCGACGCAGCGCAGCACGCCGTCGCGCCGCGTCACCTCGCGGTCGCGCCGCAGCTCGGCTTCGATGGCGTCGAGCGTGGCCGCGTCGGCCACGCCGTAGACGGTCTCGCGCAGCAGGCTGGCCGTGCCCAGGCCGGGCGGCAGCGAGGCGTCGCCTTTGTGGCGGATCACCACCGCCGTGCCGTCCAGCGCCTCGAAGCGCCCCTGGCCCACGTCCTTCAAGCCGTAGTCGGCGAGGTATTGGCCGCACGCGGCGATGTCGTCCACGCCGAAGACCAGCGCGTCGGGTCCGATGATGTTCATGTTCAGGTCCTTGCTCCCAGGGTTTCAGCCACCCAGTCGGCGATGTACTGGCCGGCGTTGATGCTGTTGTCGAAGCTGGCGTGCTGCACGCCGCCTTCGCGGTCGG
>JADMJD010000168.1:0-2180 GCA_018780805.1 Rubrivivax sp.
TGAAGATGCTGGAAAAAGGCATCGCCTACAAGAAGACCCAGGTCGTCAACTGGGACCCGATCGACCAGACCGTGCTGGCCAACGAGCAGGTGGTGGACGGCCGCGGCTGGCGCAGCGGCGCCATCGTCGAAAAACGCGAGATCCCGGGCTACTACCTGGCCATCACACACTACGCCGACGAACTGCTGGCGGGTGTGAACGACCCGGCCCACCCCGAGTACCTGGCCGGCTGGCCCGAGCGTGTGCGCCTGATGCAGGAGCACTGGATCGGCAAGAGCAGCGGTGTGCGTTTTGCGTTCACGCACGACATCCGCGATGCCGCTGGCACGCTGATCCAGGACGGCCGGATGCATGTGTTCACCACGCGCGCAGACACCATCAAGGGCGTCACCTTCTGCGCCGTCGCGCCCGAACACCCGCTGGCCACCCACGCCGCGCAGAACGACCCCACGCTGGCCGCCTTCATCGAAGAATGCAAGAAGGGTGGCACCACCGAGGCCGAACTCGCGCTGCGCGACAAGGAAGGCCGGCCCACGGGCCTGCACGTGACCCACCCCTTCACCGGCGCTGCGGTGCCCGTGTGGGTGGGCAACTACGTGCTGATGGGTTACGGCGACGGCGCCGTGATGGGTGTGCCGGGGCACGACGAACGTGACTTTGCCTTCGCCAAGAAATACGGCATCGACATCCGCCAGGTCGTGCACGTCGATGGCGAACAGTTCGATTTCGACCGCTGGCAGGACTGGTACGGCGACAAGACCCGCGGTGTCACCATCAACTCCGGCAACTACAGCGGGCTGTCCTACGCCGCCGCGGTGGACGCCGTGGCCGCAGCCCTGGCCGACAAGGGCCTGGGCGAGAAGAAGACCACCTGGCGCCTGCGCGACTGGGGCATCAGCCGCCAGCGTTACTGGGGCACGCCGATCCCCATCATCCACTGCGAGGGGCCAGACGGACCCGGGGGTCGGACACCGGGGTGCGGCTCGGTGCCCGTGCCCGAGGCCGACCTGCCGGTGCTGCTGCCTGAAGACCTGGTGCCCGACGGCAGCGGCAACCCGCTGAACAAGTGCGCGAGTTTCCTGAACGTGGCCTGCCCGCAATGCGGCAAACCCGCGCGGCGCGAGACCGACACGATGGACACCTTCGTCGATTCGTCCTGGTACTACATGCGCTACACCTGCCCGGATGCGCAGACGATGGTGGACGCGCGCAACGCCTACTGGATGCCGATGGACCAGTACATCGGCGGCATCGAACACGCGGTGCTGCACCTGCTGTACGCGCGCTTCTGGACCAAGGCCATGCGCGACATCGGCCTGGTGGACTTCGGCGAGCCCTTCAAGCGTTTGTTCACGCAGGGCATGCTGAGCATGGAGTGTTTCTACCGCGAGGACCCGGCCACCGGCAAACGCAAGTGGTACTACCCGAGCGAGATCAACATCCAGTTTGACGACAAGGGCGCACCGCTGGGCGCCACCGCCAAGGACGACGGGCTGCCGGTCACGCTGGGTGGCGTCGAGAAGATGTCCAAGAGCAAGAACAACGTGGTCGAGCCACGCGACATCATCGCGCGCTTCGGTGCCGACACGGCACGGCTGTTCGTGATGTTCGCCGGCCCGCCCGACCAGAGCGCGGCCTGGAGCGACAGCGGCGCGGAAGGCGCCTTCCGCTTCCTCAAACGCGTCTGGGCTGCAGCGCACCGGCAGCGGTATGCGCTGCAGGCGGCGGGCACAGACATGAGCGGCTGCAGCGATGCCGCACGCACGCTGCGCCGCACGATGCACGAGCTGCTGAAGGTGGTAACGGCCGACTACGAACGCCTGCAATACAACACCGTGGTCTCGGGCGCGATGAAGATGTTCAACGCCATCGACGACAGCCGGCTCAGCGACAGCGCGGCCGACGCCGCCGTGCGCGCCGAGGCCTGGAGCCTGCTGCTGCGCACGCTGTACCCGGCGGCGCCGCACATCGGCCACGCGCTGTGGGGCGACCTGGGCTTTGCCGCCCGCCACGGCGACCTGGTCAGTGCGCCCTGGCCCGTGGTGGACGACGCCGCGCTGGTCAAGACCGAGATCGAGCTTGTGCTGCAAGTGGCCGGCAAGACCCGCGGCAGCGTCAGCGTGCCGGCGGCGGCCGACAAGGCCGCCATCGAAGCCGCGGCGCTGGCGCACCCGGATGCG